>DFBK01000103.1:39088-52746 GCA_002366595.1 Anaerolineales bacterium UBA3082
ACCGCCTATACTTTGGTTTTGGTGCGAGGCCAGGGGATCGTCATCAACGAGCCTTCCGTGGTGGCCATAGAGACGAAGACCAAGAAGATCTTGGCCATCGGCCAGGAAGCGAAAGAGATGGTGGGGCGGACCCCAGCCAACATCGTGGCTATCCGGCCCCTGAGGGATGGTGTCATCTCCGATTTCGACATCACCGAGCGAATGCTCCACTACTTCATTCAGAAGGTACACGAGAAGGTATTCCTTCCCATCCCCCGACCCCGCGTGGTGGTCGGTATCCCCAGCGGGGTCACCGAGGTGGAGAAGCGAGCGGTACACGATGCCTGTATCAGCGCTGGCGCCCGAGAGGCGTATCTCATCGAGCAGCCGATGGCGGCCGCCATCGGAGCGGGGCTGCCCGCGAATGATGCAGTGGGGAGCATGGTCATCGATATCGGTGGTGGCACCTCGGAGATGGCGGTCATATCTCTGGGCGGCATCGTGGTTTCCACCTCCATCCGCGTCGCCGGGGACGAGATGGACGAGGGGATAGTCCAATACGCTCGTCAGAAATATAACCTCCTCATCGGAGAGAGGACGGCAGAGAGGGTGAAGATGGCTATAGGCTCCGCTTATCCCCTCCCAGAGGAGCAGACTATGCTCCTTCGGGGCCGCAACCTCATCTCTGGCTTGCCGGAGGCGGTGGAGATCTCCAGCATAGAGATCCGAGAGGCTCTTTCTCCCGCTCTGGAGGCGATCATCGACGCCATGAAGACGACCCTCGATCAAACCCCTCCGGAGTTGGTGGCCGATCTCATTGAGCAGGGGATCGCCCTAGCCGGGGGAGGGGCCCTTCTGAAAGGGATGGCGGAGCGGCTCGCCGAAGAGGCGAAGATGCGGGTCTATGTGGCTAAGGATCCTATGACCTGTGTGGCGCGTGGCGCCGGTAAGGTACTGGAGGAGTTGGATACCCTTCGCCATGTTCTGACGAGCACTCAAAGGAGCGCTAGGCCCCGGCGAGGTTGAGAAGGAGCGTCCGTTGTCCCAAATGCGAGGCATCCCCGCGGCTCTACTTCTTCTGCTGTTCATCCTGGCTTTTCTAGCCTTGGAGGTCACTCACCTCCTAGAGCCAGTAGAGAACGTCGTGGCCCAGTTGTTTTTCCCCCTCCAACAGGGCCTCGATTCCTTAGGGGAGAGATTCACGAACGCGGGTCGCTATTTCCAAGACCTAGAAATGTTAAGGAGGCAAAACGAGGAGTTGCAGAAGTTAGTTGATCAATTAGCCATCGAGAACGTCCGCCTCCGCGAGGCGGAGATCGAGAACATCACCCTGCGCCAGCAACTGGACTTCAAGGAGGCGAACCCCGACTACCAGTTACTCTCTGCCCAGGTGATCGGCCACGACCCTAGCAACCTGCTGGAGTACATCACTATCGACCGAGGTAGCGGGGATGGGATAGCCGTAGGGATGCCAGTGGTCACCTCCCAAGGCCTAGTGGGAAGAGTGGTGGAGACCTATCCTCGCTCCTCCAGAGTACTTCTCATCATCGACGCTTCCAGTTCAGTCAATGCCTTAATCCAGAACTCCAGAGCCACAGGGGTGGTCCAAGGGAAGCCGGGTGGAGGAATGGTCATGCGGTACATCCAACAAGGAGAGGAAGTGAAGACAGGCGATCTAGTCCTCACTTCCGGATTGGGGGGCAACTTTCCCCGCCGGCTGGTTATCGGTCAGGTGACCGCCGTCCGACAGAAAGATATCGAACTCTTCCAAGAGGCGGAGGTAGAGCCCACGGTGGAGTTCGACCACTTGGAGATGGTGATGATCATCACCGATTTCGAACAATGAACCCTTATGCCGCGGTTCTGCTTTTGACCAGCGCTGCTCTCCTTCAATCTTCCCTTCTTCCCCACCTCTCCCGGGGCGGCCTAAAGCCCGATCTAGTGGTGATTCTAGTGATCTCTTGGGGCCTGCTCCGTGGGGTTAGGGAAGGGCTCCTCTGGGCATTCATAGGTGGGGTGGCTCTAGATCTCCTCTCCGCCACCCCCCTAGGGCTCTCGGCTCTAATTCTTACTCCCTTGACCCTTCTAACCGGCCTGGGGCAAAAGAGCATATACCGCACCAATATCCTCTTTCCCTTGGTCATCATATTCCTAGCCACGTTGGGGTACAACCTGGCCCTGCTTCTAGCCTGGCAATTCCTAGGGCGCCCAGCCCTGTGGGGGGAGAGCTTCCTGGAGGCACTGCTTCCTACCGGTTTTCTCAACACATTAGTTATGCTTCCCCTTTACCCCCTTCTTTCCTGGCTCCATCGCCGGATCGGTCCAGAGCGAATGGAGTGGTAAGAGGCCAAGCCTCGGTCCCTTGTCAAGAACCGCCCCCTTCGCTATAATCAAATTGGAGGCTCGCTCCCTAACTTGGCCATAAGATATGGCCCCCATGGTTTTGACACCGGGAAAGGTGATGGAAAAGAGAAAGCCCGACGCTAAGATCACGGTCTTCCGGGTTATCATCCTCTTGCTTTTCTCCCTCCTCGCCCTCCAAACCTGGCGGCTCCAGATCGCGCAAGGGGAGGAGAGCCGAGAGAGAGCCAACCGCAATAGATTCCGACTGGTCTCCATCCCACCGCCCCGGGGAGTGATCTACGACCGTCAAGGAAGACTCTTAGTTAGAAATGTCCCCAGTTTCACTATCTCTGTGGTACCAGCCGATCTTCCCCCAGATAGAGAAGAGGAGGTGATCCAACGCTTAGCCTCTCTTCTGGAGATGCCTGTCGAAAGCCGGCTGGATAACGTACCCTCATCTCTGTCCCAAAGCCCTCATCTCTTAGGGTTAGAGCGGTGGTTTGGGGCCGGCATAAGGGATCTGATCGAAGAGGGAAGAAAGACCCCCTTCGTCCCCGTTATCTTGGCCCATGATGTACCTCGGGAGGTGGCTTTCCTCATCGAGGAGGCGCACCTTGATCTCCCCGGGGTAGTGGTACAAATAGAGGCTCAGCGCGAATATATCGGCGGCTCTTTACTCTCCCATATCATCGGCTATGTGGGGCCCATCCCTGAGGAAGAAGCGGAGAGTTACTCCGACTACGAACCCAACGACCTGGTAGGGCTGACAGGGGTAGAGTTGACCTTCGAGGAGGAGTTGAGAGGGAAGAAAGGCCGTAAGCATGTGGAGGTCGATGTGGCCGGAAGGGAGGTGCGGACTGTGGGGACGGCTACGGATCCCCAGCCAGGCTCCAACCTCATTTTGACCATCGACCTCGACCTTCAAAAGGAGGCTACCGAGGCACTCCAGGAAGGGATGACCGCGGCGGGCTCGCAGTCAGGAGTGGTGGTAGCCATGGATCCCCAAACGGGCGAGATCTTGGCTTTGGTCTCCCTCCCCTCATACGATAACAACCTCTTCATCGGCGGCATATCCCCTGAAGATTACCAAGCCTTGAAAGAGGACCCTCATCGGCCTCTGGTCGATCACGCTTTGATGGGGCAATACCCCCCGGGCTCCACCTTCAAGATCATTGGGGCCGCCGCGGGGTTAGAGGAGGAGGTCATCAACCGCTATACCTTAATCAACGATCCTGGGGTGATATGGCTCCCTAACAAGTATGCTCCCGATGATCCCACTTTGGCCCAGCCTTTCCGTTGTTGGCTGGAGACGGGGCATGGACCTTTGAACGTGGTGCAGGCTATCGCCTACTCCTGCGACGTCTTCTTTTATAAGTTGTCTGGCGGTTATCAGGATTTCGCGGGCCTGGGTCTGCCCACCCTGGCTTACTATGCGCGCCTTTTTGGGCTGGGATCGCCCACCGGCATCCACCTTCCAGGGGAAAGCGAAGGGTTGATCCCCAGCGAAGATTGGAAGCGGCTTACCTATGGTGAGGCCTGGGTGACGGGAGATACCTACAACATGGCTATCGGCCAGGGGTATATCTTAACCACTCCCCTCCAGATGCTCAACGCTACCGCAGCCGTGGCCAACGGCGGTACCCTCTATCGGCCGCAGGTCGTCCGTGAGGTGAGAGACGCCGAAGGTAACATCGTTCGTCCCTTCCGCAAGGAGGTGATCCGCCAACTCCCCCTCGCCCCGGAGAACTTAGCCCTAGTGCGAGAGGGCATGCGGGCCGCTGTAGCCCGGGGCACCGGTTGGAGGGCTAATCTGCCCGGGGTTGCGGTGGCCGGCAAGACGGGGAGCGCCGAGTATCCAGGTCCCCGCGATAGGGAGGGGAAACTGCCCACCCACGCTTGGTTTCTGGCCTACGCGCCGGCGGAGAATCCGGAGATCGCCCTGGTGGTCTTCATCGAGGGGGGTGGTGAGGGCTCGGTGACCGCAGCCCCTGTGGCCGCCCGGATCCTGGCTGACTACTTTGATCTGCCATTAGTGCCTTCGGCACCCTGAGGAAATGAAAATAGACTAGGGTCGGGGATAATGAAGAGAGTCACCCAACATTTTGACCTGCTGCTCCTGGGAGCCACTGTACTCCTAGTGCTCTACGGCATCATCATGATCTACAGCGCTACCTACCTCTCCGGGGAAGGCGGCCAGAGCCTTTGGGATACCTTTTTCGCCAGACAGATCATCTACGCTCTGGCAGGGTTGGGCCTGATGTTTCTGGCCACTATCATTGATTATCGATACCTGGAGAATCTATACCGCCCCCTCTACATCTTGACCATCCTTTCACTGCTCCTCATCCGAGTAATAGGCCGTACATCCTTTGGCGCACAGCGGTGGTTAGGCTTCGGACGCTTCCAACCCTCTGAGTTGGCAAAACTTTTCATCATCATTATTTTGGCCAAATACCTATCTGACCGCGGCCCGAGCATAAAGCGATTTCCCCAACTCCTCATTTCTCTCATCTATGTAGCCATCCCTATGGTTCTCATCTATCTCCAGCCTGATTTAGGAACAGCCTTGATCTTGGGCATCATCTGGGTGGTTATGGTCCTGATGGCCGGGGCCCGCTTGCGACACCTCGCTATCCTGGCCCTCCTCGGCGTCCTGGGCACGCCGCTCATCTGGCTTTCCCTCGAAGATTATATGCGTGAGCGGATCATCATCTTCTTCAACCCCCAGCACGATCCGTTGGGGAGGGGGTACAACATCAATCAGGCCCGCATCGCCGTGGGGTCAGGAGGGTGGTGGGGACAAGGGTTCGGCAGCGGCTCCCAGAACCAGTTGCATTTCCTCCGTGTCCGCCCTACCGACTACATCTTCTCCGTCCTGGGAGAGGAACTGGGCTTTGTGGGCGTTCTGATCCTCCTCCTTCTTTTGGGCATCGTCCTTTTCCGGATCCTCCGGGCCGCGGATCTGGCTGGTGACGATTTCGGGAAATTGATCGCCTGCGGCGTGGCGACCGTGATCGCCTTCCAAGCCTTCGTCAACATAGGGATGAACATAGGGCTCATCCCCGCCGCCGGTACATCTCTCCCTTTCATGAGTTATGGAGGCAGCGGGCTCATAACCCTCCTCCTGGCGGAAGGGCTGGTGCAAAGTATCCTCGTACGCCATCGAAAACTGGAGTTTCAGTGAAAAGTAGGGTAGCCCTCATCAAGGGCCCAGATAGATACCGAAACATAGCCCAAGCCCTGGAGTGTATCGAAGAGGAGATCAAGTTGCCTCCAGATGGGCTGCTCATCAAGCCCAACTTCGTCTCCACCACCAATCAACTGGCGGCCACTCATGTGGAAGCGGTACGAGCCCTTCTCGACTTTCTGGGATCCCGCTATGGTGGCTCTATCACCATCGGCGAGGGGGCCGGCCTCACCGACACCTTGGAGGGGTTTCGCGTTTTTGGCTATGAGCCGCTGATCGAAAAGTACGGTGTACGGCTGATGGATCTCAATAGAGATCGGTGGGTGAAGGTAGAGGTATATGACCGGAATCTGGCTCCCCTAGAGTTGCGCTTGGCTAAGACCGCCTGGGAGAGCCCCTACCGCATCTCCATCGGCCCGCCTAAGACCCACGACACGGTGATCATCACCCTTTCCCTGAAGAATATGATCATGGGAAGCCTCATCCGTGATCAAAGAGGGAGAAATAGCACGCTTTTCAATACCTTATCCAGAGTTACCCCTTCTTGGGTGAAACGTGCACCGTTTCTAGAGGGACTCAAGCGAGATGTCTCCACGACGGTTCTCAGGAGTGACAAGTCCGCCATGCACCAGGAGTATCCGGCTATCAACCTCAACCTCTATACCTTGGCTAAATATATAGCCCCTCAACTGAGCATCATCGATGGCTTTCTGGGGATGGAAGGGCCAGGCCCCGGCGATGGAGAGCCGGTGGAGTTACAGGTGGCCATCGCCAGCACCGACTTTCTGGCCGCTGACACGGTGGCGGCAAAACTTATGGGCTACGATATAGACGAGATCGGCTACCTCTATTACTGCAAATTGAAGGGTTTAGGGGTAGGCGACTTAGAGAAGATAGAGATAGTGGGGAACGCACGCCTTGAAGGTTGTATCCGCCCCTTCCGCCCTCACCCTACCTACAATCAGCAACTACGATGGCAAATCCAGAACTTCGAGAGGTTCCTATGAGTGAAAGAGTTCGGGTCAGGTTCGCCCCCTCCCCCACGGGGTATTTGCATGTAGGCGGGGCACGTACCGCCCTCTACAACTGGCTCTTCGCCCACCATCACCAAGGGACCTTCGTCCTGCGGATAGAGGATACCGACCAGGTGCGTTCCACCGAGGAATCGGTGGGGGGCATTTTGGATTCCCTCCGCTGGCTGGGCCTCGACTGGGATGAGGGGCCGGAAGTAGGAGGCGGCCGAGGGCCCTACTTCCAGATGCAACGGCTCCATTTCTACCGGGCTGCGGCGGAGCGGCTCTTGGAGGAGAAAAAGATCTACCTTTGCTATTGCACCCCGGAGGAACTGAGGGAGCGACGAAAAGCCGCTCTAGTTAGGGGGAAAACACCGGGTTATGACCGCCGTTGCCGAGACCTATCCCCCCGAGAAAGGGCCTCCCTAGAAGCCCAGAGCAGAAAACCAGCCCTCCGCTTCGCCATGCCTCTGGAGGGGGAGACGGTAGTTCATGACCTGGTGCGGAGAGATGTCCATTTCGCCAACCAGCAACTGGACGATCTCATCATCATGCGAGCCGACGGTTTCCCTACCTACAACTTCGCCGTGGTGGTCGATGATATCCTGATGCAGATAACCCACGTCATCCGCGCCGATGAGCATCTGGCTAATACCCCCCGCCAGGTACGGATCTATGAGGCTTTGGGACATACCCCGCCTCAGTTCGCCCATGTCTCGATGATCCTGGGCCCAGATCGCACCAAACTCTCCAAGCGGCATGGAGCCACCTCGGTGAGTGAATACCGAGATGCGGGCTATCTGCCCGAGGCGATGGTCAACTTCCTGGCCCTTTTGGGTTGGGCCTACGACGATAAGAGGGAACTCTTCAACCGGGAGGAGTTGATCGAGCATTTTAGCCTGGAGAAGGTGAACCCTGCGCCCTCCGTCTTCAGCGACGAGAAACTGGAGTGGATGAACGGGGTCTATATCCGTCAACTGGAGCCCGACGACTTAGCGAAGCGACTCCTGCCTTTCTTAAAGAGGGCCGGGCTGGAGGCCGATATGGAGACCGTCCGCCGCCTGATCCCCCTCATCCAGGAGCGGATGAAGGTCTTGAGCGACGGTGTAGGGTTGGTAGATTTCTTCTTCAGAGAAGAGATAGCCTACGCCCCCGAACTCCTCATGGGAAAGAAGATGACCGCCCAAGAATCGTACACGGCCCTCAAGGTGACGCGGGAGAAGTTGGAGGAACTGCCCCTCTTCGACGAGGAGAGCCTAGAGAAGGCCCTCCGCCGCTTGGCCGATGACCTATCTTTAACCGCGGGGCAACTCTTCGGTATCCTCCGCATCGCCGTCACGGGGAAGAAGGTAGCCCCTCCCCTCTTCGGTACCCTCGCTCTCCTGGGGAGAAAGCGGGCGCTTTCGAGGATAGACCTGGCTCTTGAGCATCTGGCAAGGCTCGCTCGGAGCGCGTAGCCTCATAATGGCTTCCTTACAGGATCCCGAGGGAGATGAAGGGGCGCTAAGTGAAGTCGGCCTTTGGGAAAGGCCAGAGCATGACTACACAAAGGGCAGCCTCAACCATAATATCTGGCTTTTAGCCGTTCCCATGGCCCTCGAGATGTCGATGAACAGCATCTTTCAGATCATCGACATCTTCTGGGTGGGGAAATTCGGCCCCGCCGCTTTGGCTGCGGTGACCATCAGCGGCACCCTGCGCTGGAGCATCAACAGTTTAGCCATGGGGTTGGGTATCGGCGGCATGGCCGTGGTCGCTCGCCACATCGGGGAGAAGGATCGCCCCGCCGCTAACCACGCCACCCTGCAGACGATTATCATCTCCATCGTAGTTTCCCTGGCTTTAAGCCTGGTGGGGTTCCTTTTGGCTAAACCGATGCTTCTTCTCCTAGGCGCTGGGCCAGAGGTGGTCCCCTTAGGTTTGGCCTTTCTTCGTATCACCTTCGCTGGCCTCCTGGCCATCATCTTGATGCCCACCATCAACTCCATCTTCCGAGGGGCAGGAAACGCTACCACCGCCATGTGGGTCTTGGCTTTTGCTAACGGTTTGAATGTACTCATCGAGCCTTTTCTCATCTTTGGGTTGGGGCCGTTGCCGGCTTTGGGCGTAGCGGGCTCGGCGTTATCCACCGTCCTCGCTTACGGGGCTGGTTTGGCTTTGCAATTCTACATCCTGCTGAAAGGCAGGGCTCGAGTGCGCATCGAATTGGATAATCTGCGCCTCGATCCGGGCTTGATGTGGAGGATCATCACCATCGCCCTCCCCAGTACGATACAGATGACCCTGCGAGCGCTCTCCCGGGTCACCCTACTGGGTATCATAGCCCTTTATGGCACCTTTGCCGTGGCCGGCTATGGCATCGCCAACCGCATACTGATGGTGGTTTTGGTCCCCGGCTTCGGCCTGGGCAACGCTTCCGCTACCCTGGTGGGGCAGAACTTAGGAGCCCACCAACCGAAGCGGGCTGAAAAGACCGCCTGGCTCATCAGCGGCTATAATATGGCCCTCATGACTGCCGCCGCTATCTTCTTTCTCCCCTTGGCCAACCGAATCATCTCCATCTTTAACGCCAACCCTGGAGTTGTGGAGTACGGGGGGAGTTGTCTCAAGATTGTGGCCGTCAGTTACATCTTCAGCGCCTTGGGGATAGTGATGGGACGCTCGCTGGATGGGGCAGGGAACACGGTACCCGCCATGTTCATCAACCTCTTCACTCTTTGGGTTCTACAGATCCCCTTGGCCTACCTCTTCTCCCGCTTCTGGGGCACCACCGGTATCTGGGTGGCCTTGGGAGTGGCTAACGTGGGTAACGCCCTGATGATGGCCTTCTGGTTCAAGCGTGGCCGCTGGAAGTTGAGGGTGGTATAAGGCGAACCCTTGCCCTGAACGACTAACTGTGATAAAATGGAGATGTGCTGGGGGATCGTCTAGCGGTAGGACAGCGGACTCTGGATCCGCCAGCCGAGGTTCGAATCCTCGTCCCCCAGCCAATCTTGGCGGTGTCATACCCAAGGCCGCTGCGACCTTTCTGCATTGCAGCGGCTTTGTCTTCCCCACCAACATCACCCGGGTTCCCTCGTCACAAAGGGGCAAGTGGCCGATCTTTCCGCCTCTAGCTATACAAAGCCTCCCCAAAATGATAGAATGGTTGTGAGAAACGGGGGAGCCCTGCTGTGATACTGCTCGCGTTGCTCTTGCTCACCTTCGTCAGTTGGATCTATTGGATATTCGCCTATTGGTGTGTGCGTGCCTTTTTCCGCCATCCGCAAGTCGTGGCCCCCGATTTCTACCCCCCGGTCTCCATCCTCAAGCCGGTCAAAGGGCTCGACCCCCAAGCCTACGAGAATTTCCTCACTTTCGTCCACCAGAACTACCCTGAGTTCGAGATCCTCTTTGGGGTGCTAGACGCCGATGACCCCGCCGTCCCGGTCATAGAGCGCCTTCAAGAGGAGTTCTCAGAGTCAAATATCCGTTTGATTATCGCCGACCCCCTGGGCACGAACCCCAAGGTGAGCATCCTGCACCACCTGGTGAAAGAAGCGCGCTACGAGGTGCTGGCTATCAGCGACAGTGACATGAGGGTGACGCCCGACTATCTAAGCCGAGTGGTAGCGCCCCTGGCGAACCCCGAGACGGGCTGGTGACCTGCCTCTACAAAGGCGGAGAGGCGTTGAATCTGACCGCTCGCCTGGAAGCCCTTTATGTGGGGAGCGCCTTCTTGCCCTCGGTACTCGTAGGGCGCAGATATCTGACCGGGCGCTTCGCCTTGGGAGCCACCCTGGTCTTGCGGCGGAGTGACTTGACCGCTGTGGGTGGATTCGGAGCCATCGCTGACTACCTGGCCGATGATTATGAACTGGGAGCGCGGATCGGCGCGCAGGGTCAGCGGGTGCATCTCTCGGATTACATACCGACTACCATTCTCGGTGCGGAGGGCCTCCGCCAATTCTGGGACCGGCAACTACGCTGGGCCAAATGCATCCGTGTTAGCCGATGGCGGGAATACCCAGGGCTTCTCATCACCTTCAGCACACCGTTGGCTATGGCCACGGCCACCGCTTCTAGGTTCGCACCCTGGGGGTTGGTGACAGTCGTTACCTCCATCACCCTCCGTTGGGGGGTCGCTTGGCTGGTATCGGGATATACTGACGATAGGGTACTCTGTCGATCGCTACTCTGGCTGCCATTAAGCGACTTACTAGTCTTCTTCATTTGGTGCGCTGGGGGCGTGGGCCGACGAGTGGTCTGGCGAGGTCAGAGGTTTGAATTGACATCGGAGGGCCGACTCTGGATAGCGAAGCCGATCCCGCTGGAAGAGGTAACAGCGGGCCGAGAAGGGTTTGAGCGCACGATGCGGTAGGACCGGTGGGAGAAGACCAACTATGACCCGTTTCGTCCTAGTTAGACATGGTCAGACAGAGTGGAACCGAGTGGAGCGGTTCCGAGGTCGGGCTGACATCCCCCTCAATGAGACCGGCCTGGCCCAGGCGAAGGCTCTAGCCCGCCGTCTCGCATCCTGGGCTATCGCCGCTGTCTATAGTAGCCCCCTCCAGCGCACAGGGGAGACCGGGAAAGCCATCGCTCGTCAACTGGGGCTAGAAGTGGAGCCTTTGGAAGGGCTCCTCGACATCGACTATGGAGCCCTCCAGGGCCTTACCCCTGAAGAGGCGGAGCAACGGTACCCGGATATCTACCGCCAATGGCTACGAGAACCCCATCTTGTCCATTTTCCCCAGGGGGAAAGCCTGACTCAGTTGCAGGAGAGGGTTCTGGAATGCCTGCGAGAGTTAGCGCAAAGCCACCAAGGGGAGACGGTGGTCCTAGTGGGCCACAAGATCATGAACAAGGTGCTGCTCTGCGCTCTCTTAGGGCTCGACAACTCCCATATCTGGCAGATAGAGCAGGACGAGGCAGCCGTAAACATCTTCGAATGGCCTTTTTCCCTGTGTCGGGATGGTGTACCATATCTCACCCTCTCGTCCTTACAGGATCCCGTCCCACAGGGATCCCGAGGGATGGGAAACGACACCTGTCATCTTTCCTCCTGGCAGGAAACCGTCACCAGGTAGATTAGCGACATCAGAGGTGAGATGCGTCCGGACACTGGCTAGCGGCCTCGAATGACCCATTTCCCTCCATAACCCTCTATAGATCCGGTGCCCTGCCTGTAAGTTAACATCTCAGTTGTCCGGTTTTGTTGCATCTCAATTGTCCGGGTAGAATACTCCAATCCGCCGGCTTAGACCTTAAGCCTTTGTTTCCAGATAACCTTATCCATCGCCTCAAAGATCACCTTGTCTCCGATGATCTTTACCCAAATGCGACAGTTGATGTATCCTGGCGGGACTCGGTATCGGTGACCATAAAGAGAGATGGTGGAGTCGCGCATCACCTTTCTTCTCTCCTCGATTACCAGCATGGTTCTTAGCTCTCTGGGGTCTTTTCTTCTTTCAGAAGGATGGTAAACTTCACCTGGAGTTCGGTTATTCATCCCCAATCCGTTAGAGGGGAAAAGATTATTGAACCATTTCTGCCAGACGAAGAACCTCCTATTTAACTCCTCAACCGAGGAAACCTCTAGGTTCTCTCTGACAAAGTCTCGCTGAACGAACCTCCAGAACCTTTCGATCTTACCCTTGGTCCTCGCCTTATTGGCGAAGACAAGTTTGATCCCCAGAAGCTTAGCGTAATACTGGTAATTGGCCTGACCCCGGTGGGCTTTGTATTGAGATCCCCTATCCTGGAGCATCGCCTTGGGAAGTCCGTAGTGGCATAAAGCGTGGTACCAGACCCTGAAGACGTTGATCTTGGTCTGTTTTCGAAACCACTTACCAGAGAGAATAAATCGGGAATGGTCATCGATGGTGGCGATCAGATACATCACTCCCAGCTTGGGGAACCTAACCTTGCCCATGATGTCCGCTTGCCAAAGATCATTAGGAGCCTTGGCGACGAATCTTTGGATTGGTTTTATCTGCTTATAGTTGAGATGGGCCACCCCGTGCTTGACTAACACCCTCCAGATGGTTACCCGATGGAGAGGAAGATTTAAGATCTCACCAATCTTTCTTGCTGACCTCCAAGGGCCTTCCCTCTTTACCCTGATAATCTCCCTCTCATCCTTAATGCTCAGCTTTCGGTTATTGCTGTGACGGCGATCTCTTAGCCCCTCAGCTCCTTTTGCAAGAAACTTCTGAAGGTAACGCCTCATCGTTCTTGGAGAGCAACCTAGGACTCTCATCCCCTCCCTTCTTGAGATTCTGCCTTCAAGCACCTTCCTGACAGCGATCACCTTCTGCTCAAAATCCGTCTGCATCTATTCCACCTCCTTTCCACCTACCACTTGGAGGTAGAATAGCGGACAGTTCAGATGTTACAAAGCTAGGACAGTTTAGATGTTACGTAACACTGCCCTCGGTCTTGACATCTCTTCAGAAATATGTAGAATAGATTAAAGACGACCTAAAGACAGAGAACCGACTGGTTGAAACGCCTATCAGTCGAACCTCCTGGGCTGGAGTGCGGTCCTAAGGAGAGAGCGGTTCTTGAGGGGTTTTACCCTTGTATGACCGCGGAGCCTCTTCTGGCCCGGTCGTGATCTTAGGAACGGAGGAGATATCGCAACTAGGTCGGGAACCCTGACCTCATAAAGAATAGGCGACCTGCCTCGCCTAAGAGCGGTTTCTCACACCATCCTTAAAGCGTGGACACTTGCACGCCGTGGCCAGGAATGGGGCCACGGCGTTTCTATTTGGGAGTATAGAGCAGATGACGGGGGAAAAACTGATGAAAGCAGTGATTCTGGCAGCAGGCGACGGAACTAGATTAGAAAGCAACCACGGAAAGCCCAAGGCGCTCCTTGAACTGGCAGGGCAAACCTTGCTGGAGAGGAGCCTGGCCTCTCTCAGCCAATTGGGCATCCAGGATTTCGTCGTGGTTGCCGGTTACAAAGCCGAGTTGGTGGAAGCCTTCATAAAAGAGAGGCGATTGGAAGAGCGGTACAAGATCACCCTAGTAGTGAACGAGCGTTGGCCAGAGGGCAACGCCATTTCCGTGCTGGCCGCTCGCGACTTCGTGGACCAGCGCTTTCTGGTAGCCATGGGTGATCACCTTTTCGACCCTCAGAGAATGAGGGG
>DFBK01000047.1 GCA_002366595.1 Anaerolineales bacterium UBA3082
AGATGAAGGGGGATCTGCTCTAGGGGCACGACGGTGCGTTTGCCCCACTCGGGGGGGAATATCTCCCAGAGGGGCACGGTTCCCGTGCGATCCAATATCTTGGTGGTCTGGAAAGTGGCCCGGGAACGGAACTCTATAGCCTCTGGTGGCGGCAGTTGACGGGCGTAGTAGGCGTAGACCGCCACCACGCTGCCCAGACTGGCTACCATCGCCAGGATGGTAGCCAGTGCGAGGAGGATGAGGCTGGAGGCGAGCAGTTTGGCGATCTTGCTGCCGTTATTCCGGTGAACCCGCTCTCGTCGTCGGCGGACGATTATCGCTTTGGTGTTGTTTCTCACGGTGTGCCCTTCTTCGCAAGCCTGATCATGAATTATCTTACTTCAAGCGGGCTGAAAGCGCAAACCCGTCTCAGTGAGAAGGGTGCCTTTCTCTCTTCTCTACCACTAGAAAGTGGGAGAGGCCGAGGAGGCGCAGGGGCGTCCCCTCTAGGGGATAAGTTAGGCGGCGGAGAAACCGAGCCAGGGTGGGAAATCGAGCCTCTATCTTGTCGTATCCGGGATAGATCTGGGTATGAACGATGATCTTATGAGGGAGATCTTCCAAGAGGCGAAGGAGCCCTCCTCTTGTATAGGCGCGCACGTGGGGAACGAGACCTTGCCGCAGGCTGTCCGGCAGGTAGTTTACCAGGGGGATATTTCCGAATCTGTATCTACCTCGCCAATATATCCCGTGGGTCTCGAAGGGGTAGAGCCTATTGGGGGCGAAGATGACTATGCGGCCCTGGGGCTTGGTCACTCGATAAGCCTCCCTCACCACCTCTTTGTCGTCTTCCACATGCTCTATCACCTCGTGGAGGAGGACGACATCGAAGCGGTCTTGGGGGAAGGGCAACTCCTCGGCCCGAGCAGCGGCCAGGTTAGGCAGCCTCCTCGCTGCCTCGGCCACTCTACTCGCTTCCAGATCCACACCGTAGACTCGGTCGCTGAAGCGGCGGAACCTCTCTACATAGATGCCCAAGCCACACCCTACATCCAAGATCACCTTATCAGCCAGGGGGGAGTATCTATCTATGAGGGCTAAGCGCCTCTCCTGGCCGAAGCGCCAGAGATAACTGGGGCAGCCTAAGACGGCGGCCTCCCGTTCCTCGATGGTCATCACCATCTCCTTTTCGTAATATTACTAGAGGAAGGAAGAAGGCACAACTCATCTTGCTAAAGGAGGTAGATAAGGATATATTTATACAAGGAGGCGATATGGATAAGTTAATCATCGTCGGATCGGGCCCCGCGGGGTTGGCCGCGGCCATCTACGCCGCTCGCGCCGACCTAGCCCCCCTTCTCATCGCCGGAAGCGATCTGGGAGGCCAGGTAGCCCTCACCGAGCAGGTGGAAAACTACCCCGGCTTCCCCCAGGGGATAAGCGGCGCTGAACTCAGTCAACTGATGCAGGAACAAGCCAAGCGGTTCGGCACCCGCGTGGAGTTGGATGAGGTGATGGAAGTTGATCTATCTACCCCTCCTTTCAAAGTGAAGACCTATAGCCAAGAGTATGA
The DNA here is from genome assembly GCA_002366595.1 of Anaerolineales bacterium UBA3082. Classification (GTDB taxonomy): domain Bacteria; phylum Chloroflexota; class Anaerolineae; order UBA7937; family UBA7937; genus UBA7937. Next base: position 1,553 of record DFBK01000047.1, read on the forward strand.
GGCTCAGGCTCTCATCGTCGCTACCGGCGCCTCCCCTCGTAAACTCCAGGTCCCCGGGGAGGCGGAGTTCACCGGACGGGGGGTCTCCTACTGCGCCGTCTGTGACGGCTTCTTCTTCCGTGATCAGAGGGTAGTGGTAGTGGGAGGAGGGGATACAGCGGTGAAGGAAGCGCTCTTCCTCACCAAGTTCGCCACCGAGGTTTACATTGTGCATCGGCGGCATCAATTGCGGGCTGAACAGGTCGTACAGAAGAGGGCCAAAAGAAACGAGAAGATAGAGTTCATCTGGGATACGGTGGTGACCGAGATCGTGGGGAGCGATAATGTAACTGGGGTGCGCCTCAAGAACCTGAAAAGTAATCAGGAATCGCTTCTCCCTGCCGAGGGGGTTTTCATCTATGTGGGCCATACCCCTAACAGCGCTCTTTTCGAGGGACAGTTGGAACTGGATGAGGAGAAATACATCGTCACCGATCTTGAACAGCGGACTAGCGTTCCCGGGGTCTTCGCCGCTGGGGACGTCCAAGAGCGGGTCTTGAGGCAGATAGCCACCGCCGTGGGCACGGGGGCCAAGGCGGCCATGGAAGCGGAGAGGTACATCGCCGAGTTGGAAGATAGAGCCTACCCGGGGTGGAAACCTCTAGAGCTCTGACGGAGGGCAGATGAGCAAAGTGACCATCGGCAAAGAGGAGATATCCTGTCTTCAAAAGGGAGGGGGAAAGCCCTCCTGGCTCTTTCTCCATGGAGCGGGAGGCACCCATCGCCACTGGGGAAAACAGATACAGGGCCTTGGGAATGCTACTCTTGCTTCTCTCGACCTCCCCGGCCATGGCCGTTCCAAGGGGAAAGGACGTCAGAGTATCGAGGGGTACGCGGATCTGGTGGTGGAGTTCATAGACGCTCTCGCTCTGGAGAGCCCTACAGTGATAGGCCACTCCATGGGGGGAGCGATAGCCTTAGATTTAGCCCTCCGCCATGGGGAGCGCTTAGGGGGCTTGGTGCTGGTGGGCACCGGAGCCCGATTGCGGGTGATGCCCAGCCTTCTGGAAGGGCTAAGGGGAGAGTACGAATCGACGGTGGACCTCCTCTGTGGATACGTCTATGGTCCCTCGGCTAACGAAGAGATGGTGAGGTTGGGTCGAGAGGAGATGCTGGCTATCGGCCCGGAGGTGCTCACGGGGGATCTTCTGGCCTGCGACCGCTTCGATGTGATGGATCGCCTGGGCGAGGTTCGACTCCCCACCTTGGTGATCTGTGGGGAAGAGGATCAACTGACGCCACTCAAATATTCGCAATTCTTAGTCGATCATATTCAGGGAGCCAGGCTAGTAACCATCCCTGAAGCGGGCCACATGGTTATGTTGGAGAAGCCTCAAGAGACAACCGAGGCTATTGCCAGATTTTCTCCTCTAACACCTTCTTGATTTTGAACGCCGCTCGAGCGCGATGGCTGATCCTGTTCTTCACTTCCGGTTCCAGTTCGGCCATGGTGCAGCCCTGTTGGGGAAGGTAGAAGACCGGATCGTAGCCGAAACCATGCCTCCCTCGAGGGGCGAAGGCGATGACCCCTGGGCAGGAGCCCTCTACGATCTCCACCTCTCCCTGGGCGGTGGCCAAGGCGGCGAAACAGACGAAGCGAGCCTGCCGCTTCTCCCGAGGGATACCTTTCATCCTATCCAGAATAAGCCTATACCTCTCCTCATCGCTGGCCTTTCCCCCATAGCGAGAGGAGAAGATGCCCGGTGCACCTCCTAGAGCCTCCACCTCCAAGCCTGAATCGTCGGCCAAGGTTAGGAGGCCGCTGGCTCGGGCATAGGCTCTGGCCTTCAAAATGGCATTCTCGGCGTAACTGCGGCCGCACTCCTCCACGAAAAGACTTATCCCCTCTTCTTGGGGTGAAGTGACAGCCAAGGCTAACTCTTTGAAGATCTCTCTGTATTCCTTTAGTTTTCCGGGGTTACCGGTGGCTATGAGCAGCCTCCGCACCTGGCCTCCTGGGTATTGACTAGCGAACAATTCTAGCATATAATGGGGCATCGTACAAAGCCAAAAGGTGGTCTGGAGATGCAGATAGATTTCGCTTTCTTTGAAAGATACGCTCCCTTCTTCTGGCTTGGGCTCCTCCTCTTGGATGTCGTTTTTCTCATCTGGCTCCTATTTCTGCGAAGGGGCCAGAGAGCCCTGGCTCACCGTTTTCAGCAGCAAATAGAAGCAATAGAGGGTCAGGACTGGGAGAGAGTTCTTGCCGACTATCTGGAAGAGATTCGGAGTACCACCGAGCGAGCCAAGGAACTGGCTGATCGCTCGGAGGAGGTGGGGAGGAGGCTAGAGCGCACCATCCAGAGAGTAGGGGTGGTACGCTTCAACGCTTTTCCTGATGTGGGTGGCGACCAAAGTTTCGCTATCGCTCTCCTAGACAACCATGGCCATGGCGTGGTCATCTCCAGCCTTCAAGGTCGGACCGAGAACCGGGTCTACGCTAAGCCCTTGAAGAGATGGGATTCCACCTATGCTCTCTCCGACGAGGAGAAGCAGGCCATCGCCAAAGCCTACAGGGTGGGAGGATAGCAACCTTAGATGGGGAGGAAAGAGGCTTGAGAGAGAAGAGTGGGGGTAGTCCCATAAGCGATAGGATCGAAAACGTCATCGGGCCCACGGCCAGTTTCAACGGGGATCTCAAGTGCGACGGTGGTGTGCGGATCGATGGGGTTCTTAGGGGATGCGTGGAGACTATGGGCAATGTCATCATCGGGGAGGCGGCCAAGGTAGTGGCCGATATCACAGGCCGCAATATCTCCGTGGCTGGAGCCGTGAGGGGGAACATAAAAGCCAGCGGCCGACTGGAGATCCTCTCCACCGGTCAGGTGTGGGGCGATATCTCTGTGGAATCGTTCCTCATCGACGAAGGTGGATTCTTCAATGGACTGAGCACCATGCGGGGGGAGATGGAGCCTCTCCTCATAGAGGAATCCGCTAAAGCGAGAGAATAGACTAAGTAGAGACCCTTCTGCTGGCTCGTCGTATACCGGCTATACCAGCTATATCAGATCTTGTGTTTTCCCCCTTTCATCATCTTCTCCCCTAGCGGTTCGACAGTTGTGACCTGACACAAGAAGTCGCGGGTGCTGTTGAAAGGAGTCGACTTGCTATGGAATCAAATAGAGTGTCGATTTTGCTCATCATACTGCTAGCGGTCCTCGGCATTCTGTCGGTAGCGGCACTCTCCGCAACAGAAAGCGCCTTTGCCAAGGCGCCTCGATCTATCGCGGGCTGCACGGTGAGGACAAGTGACTGCTATGAGGCTAACCAGACGCAGACGCAGGCGCTCTGCTTTACAGTTCACAATGCATCCACCGATGCGGAGTGGTTGGATGCAGTCAGACTGACCTTTCCCGACTACCCGGGTTACGGTCCGTGGAGTGTATCCTGCACCTCGCAGGATGCGACTGATTCCAGCGGGAACCCGGTTAACTTCACGTGTAACATACCTTCTGCAAACGAGGTACGCTACGATGACAACGACTCGGATGGCATAGGCGAGGTCACCGCTGGGAGCAGTTGGGGCTTCTGCGTCAATGCGACTATCCCCATCAACTACAGCGGCCCTCGCATCATTAACTGGGGGCTCTCCGGTGATGAGGAATCAGGGAGCGCGCTGCCGCACGATATCATCGGCGCGTTGACTATTGAGGAGTGTAGTCCGGTGATGTTGAAGCCCAGCAGCGTGGCGGCGGGGGGCTGCAATGGCGTCATGCAGCCACATGAATTCGAGCTCTGGAACAACACCGGCAGCGGCGGCACCTTCAACCTGACGTACGATGTTCCCTCGGGCAACGCCATCTTCACGGGTCCCAGCGGCTACTACGTTTCCGCTGGAGGGATCGTGACCTTCGCGGTCCAATTGGTGCCCGATCTTTGCCTAGGGGCGGCCGAACAGGTGACCGCCACCCTTCAGGCGTCGGGCAACGGCGAATCGGACAGTGCCACCATCGTCAAGACTATTAGCCTCTTCTCGGGGTGGACGAAGCGCGCCTCCAGTCCCATCCCCACGATGGATAACGTCGTCGCCTGTGCCGTCCACGACGGTGGCCTCTGGTCAGTGGGAGGATTTGGCGCTCAGGGTGCGACACAGCTATGATCTTGCGACGAACACTTGGATAACAGGAGCGACGGAGATGTCGCCAACTATCGAATATCCAGGGGATGGCTGCTACGGCCTGGACGGGGAGGGGCATGAGGTTATCGTTCTCTTTCCAGATACCATCCTGACCGACACGCTGCACCGGTACGATATCACCGCCAATGAGTGGGAAACCCTGACGGTTCCCGCTTTCTACCCCGTGGAGGGACGATGGGCACAGGACATCGTCTCATTGTATAGCGTCACCGGGGACAACGTCTGCTATCTCTCCGGCGGGTCCACCGAGGAAGGCGGGGGCAGAACGAGGAACTTGTGGGAGTACGCCGGCTATGAACGACGGCGGTTACTTAGGCAACTTCAAGGGCGACTTCTGGTTCAACTTCCACGCCTCATGGTACGTGCCCTGGGTAGGCAATGCCGGGGCCATTTGCGTGGGCGGTGGGATCAGTTTTAAGAGCGAAGTCAACAGCGCCACGCAGTGTTATGACCTCGAAGCGAGTACCTTCAACGAGCCCAACGCCGACCTGGGCCCGCTCCCCGAGCCGTGGTGGAGCATGGCCGATGGTTGGCAGCTCCGCCAGGGCCAGCACCAGATTTGGATCGCCAACGGCGTGGACCAGAATGGAACACTGCTCCGGGCGTCGGCCTACGCCGATGCCACCACCGGAGGGTTCGTCTACGGACCGGAGCCCCCTGTGGGCCTTTACCGCCTGGAGGGAGATGGCTGTATGGGCAATTTCTACGTCGAGCAGGGCGCCGCAGGAGGCTTCAACTACACCAGCCATAACCTGATCCTCGAACAGTGTCCCTGGTGTGTCCAAATCTATCTTCCACTTGTGCTGCGGAACTACTAAAGGAGGTGATCCGCGCGAACTAACCTTTCAGACGAACGATATGAGCTGCCCACGAGGTTCACTTTCAGTAAGTAGGCAAATGGAGGAAGATCATCATGAAGGACTTGACCGTCATTCTGGAAGACCGTCCGGGTACGCTAGCCGATATGGGCGAGGCTCTGGGGAAGGCCGGTATCAACATCGAGGGGGCGTGTGGATTCGCCATTGAGGGCAAGGGGGTCGGGCACATCTTGGTGGAGGACGCGGCCGCTGCCCGCCGGGCCTTGGAAGAGGTGGGCATTGAGGTGGGTGACGAGCGCGAGGTATTGGTTCTGGAAATCGAGGACCGACCTGGCGCGTTAGGGGTGGTCAGTCACCGCATCGCCAACGCTGGGGTAAATATCGAGATGGTCTATCTGGCCACGAACACCCGGCTGGTCATCGGTGCCGATGACCTGGACAAGGCTCGCGCCGCCGTGTAGCGCCGCGAGCGTAGATCGCCTGCCTCATCCAGAAGGGCGGACAAATGCGCTTACTGGTTGGCGCGGCGCTCAGTGAGAAGGACGGTGGGGCCTGGGAAGCCCACAACTTATCAGATCAAAGGAGGTAATCGTCATGGGAGTGTACCGGATTTACCACGTTTGGACAGCGAAGACTAGACCCGGAAAATGGGATGAAGCGACGAAGTGGTGGCTGGAGAAGGGCAAGCCCTTGTTGGAGTCAGTACCCGGCGCAAAGTCAGTGAGGGCCTATGCAGCACAGTTTGGCCTTGGCGGTGAATATGGCCTTGAGATATGGGTAGAGAAAGAAAACTACGCTGCTTACGACCGGATAGACGAGGATGTTCTTGCCAACCCTCAGAAGTACGCCGCATGGTTTGAGGCTCAAGACGTGCTGGAATGGGGTCCTAGCCGCCTGATGGGGGACTGGCCTGAGTCCCAATTCCCCGGTGGGGAGGAGTAAACGTGGCGGGGGGTTCCCAGGCCACGCCAGTGGTAAAGGGGCTCACTTTCTGTGTATAGTCCGCTTCGCCGAGTGAGACAGGCCCCGTCACTTCTCGGCTATCTCTCTTAAGCCCTCGACATCCAAAATCTGTAACCTCTTGCGGCCGATCCTGATTAGACCTTGTCTCTTGAAGACGCCCAAGGTCTGGGTGGTGGTCTCCCGGTAGGTGCCTATCGTGTCGGCCAGGGCCTGGTGGGTATAACCGGCGATGACGGGTCCTTGTTCCTTCATCAGACGAAGGAGGAGAGAGGCCAAACGAGCCGAGACGCCCTTGAAGGTGATGTCCTCTAAGAGCGATTCGGCCTCCGATAGCCGCTTTCCCACCCCCTCCACTATCCGCAAGGCTACCCTCGGCCTCTGAAGGAGAAGCCGCTCCAAAGCGGTACGCTCCATGGTTCCCAGGGTGCAATCCTCTACCGCCTGGGCGAAGGTGTTATACATCCCTTGTCCGATGAGGGACATCTCTCCAAAAATGATGCCTGGGCCCAGGGTGTCGATAACCCGTTTCTCCCCCTCTCGGGTAAGACGATAGAGTTGAACTATCCCCCTTTTGAGGAGGAAGAGGTTCTCTTCTTCAGGGGTATAGATCACCTCGCCCCTTCGGAAAGTGGTCTCCGAAAAGGAATGTTCTACCTCTTGTCGCTCCTGAGGGCTAAGATCACGGAAGATATCCTCGACCGAAAGGTACCCTATCCTCTTCTTCATCTCGCTCCACCTTTTCGTATAGAATTAGTCGCCTCAACGGTTTCCCCTAGACGCCTCTTGCCGGGTTGAAAAGCCCTCTCTTGTGCATGTAGGCTGGCTCCAGTTCAAACCGGTAAAAGAAGACCTATCTGCCAAGGCTTGTTCCATTATACCGCACTATCTCATCTGGGGCAAGCCCTCTTTTCGGTAACATTTTTATTTGACTTGACACGGCCCCCTCGTTTGACTGAAAAGGGTAGAGGGTTTATAATGATGCGAAAATCCCAGGAAGGGAGCGAAAAATGACAGACCCTGTTGCTTTCAGGATCGGCCCTCTGGCCATTTACTGGTATGGTATCCTCATGGTGTTGGCTATATTGGCTGGAGGGTACATAGCCAGCCTAGAGGCCAAACGGCGGGGCGAGAACCCAGATCATGTCTGGAACGGGCTCCTTCTCGTCGTCTTGTTCGGCCTCATCGGGGCGCGTCTATATCACGTCTTCTCCAACCCCCAAGGGACGGGCGTGGGTTGGGAATATTACCGCCGACACCCTGTTGAGATTTTGATGATTCGGCAGGGGGGGTTGGCTATCTACGGGGCTGTGGCGGGAGGGGTATTCGCTCTCTGGCTTTATGCTCGGGTCAAGGGACTGGATTTTCTCACTTGGGCGGATTTCGGGGCCCCCGGGGTGTTTCTGGGGCAAGCGATCGGGCGGTGGGGCAACTTCTTTAACCAAGAACTCTACGGCTACGACACTACCGTGCCCTGGGGGATACCTATCGAACAGCGGTACCGTCTCCCCCAGTTCGCTGACCTGCCGGAGACGGCCCGGTTCCACCCCACCTTCCTCTACGAATCCCTCTGGTGTTTCGCTTGTTTCCTCATCCTCATCTTCTTGGGGCGGAGGTACGAGGGACGGCTTCGGGATGGAGATCTCTTCCTCATTTGGGGAATCCTCTACCCTCTGGGCCGTTGCTTCACCGAGATGCAAAGACCGGATGCCTGGCTGGTGGAAGGGGTCCCCATGGCCCAACTGTTATCCGTGGTGGCCATCCTCATCTGCGGTGGGGTTCTCATCTATCGGCACAGGTTCGCTGGGAAGCCCAGGCAAGCCTAGTCGGCTCCCGGAACTTGGATTTACCCCTGGGTTTTGCGCAGGCTTTTGCGTAGATTAGACGTTATATGAAATCGGGCTTTAAGAATATTGAGGTGAAGAAATGAATTACTGGCAAGTTGCTGCTGGAGCTGGAGGAAGGGACTACCACGAAGTTTTTCTAAAATATGGTGTAATGCTCATGGGTACAGGTGGTCGTGGTGATTACCGTAAGAACAAAGGGGAGTACGACGATTATGACTCCAATGATATAAGATATTTTTACGATGCGGATGAAGGTGATATTGTAGTACTCAAAAGACCGTCTGGTAGATTGTGGGAGGTTCTGGCTGTTGGTACGATTAGAGGCGAATACGATCTCTTGCCTACCTTTGATGACGTAGAAGGGTGGCACCTACAGCATTGCCGATATGTCGAATGGTTTAAGCCTAAGGATGAGAGTCCAATACCTGGGTTGAGTAGAGGGACCTTCAGAGGAATACACAAACAGCCTACAATACAAACTATCCGCAAGATGTTGGAGTCGGGAGAACCGAAACCTTCCAGTCCGATTCCGGAACCTGTCGCGGAGCTAAGTGACGAGGATTTGATTGACCTATTAATCAATTATGGATTGCGCCCGAAAGATGCAGAAGAGTTTACTCGAACTATTCATCGAATTAGACGGCTAGTCACATGGTATGATAAGTATGGGGTGGATGTTAAAGAACACGAAACAAGGACTTTTTTAATAGTTCCGTTGCTACTCGCTCTTGGATGGCCAGAACAAAAACTCAAGGTTGAATGGAATAATATTGACATAGCGTTTTTCGAGAAACCATATAGTAAAGAAAATAAGGGTTCTAATGACTGCATTATTATTTTGGAGTCTAAGAGACTTTGGGTCGGACTATCCTATGGCACCTCTCAGGCAGCAACTTATGCAAGTAAATATCCTGAATGTAATAGATTGATAGTCTCAGACGGATGTTGTTACAAGTTATTTAAACGAAAAGGAAATACTTGGAATTACACGGCTTATCTAAACATTCTAATGCCTAAACGCAAACACCCATACGAACCGAATGTTGGTGGCGCTCCAGATGTTTTTCTAAGCTTAATGGGTAGGTGATAATGATAAAAAAAGTCCGGCTTCACATAAAGGTGTGAAGGACTACGCTTTGCTCGGGTCAAATTCTGCTTCGCGGAACTTGTGTTACATTGATACCGTTAGGCGCAATTCGCCCACAACAACGATATAGAAGGGGTTCAGGTCAGTCCCACCAGGGGGCCTCGCAGGTATTCCCCTTCCGGCGTCAATCCCTAGGACTGGATCGCGTAGACGCGAGGTCCGCAGAACTCAATAAAGACAATTGACAGTAGGTTATCAATATGGTGGAATGTGATTTAAGTCAACTCTCTTCGGGTTTTGCGCACACTTTTGCGCAGATTAGACGTTATGCGCAATCCACCAAGAGTGAGTTAACCACCCCGCAGCAAGCTGCGGGGCTTAGCCAGCGGAAGGTTTGTATTGGGGGCGGCCGCCCCCAAGCCCCCGCTCGCCATTCCTCCCCCCAGCAAGCCGGGGGGTATCCTGGCGGTTTTTCATGACAAGGAGGTGGAGATGGAAATGAGAATCAACGAGGTTAAGAGGGCACAGCTAGTTGATCTCTTGATCGCCATCGTGGTGCTCGGTTCCCTCTGGGGTTTATCGGAGGTGGTTTTAGGTGGCGCGATTAGAGCGGCAGGAGTTCCGTACCGGGCTGGCATCTTGACCGGGGTCGGGATAGGTATAATGGGTCTCGCGGTAGGTGTTTTCAGGAAGCCATCAATGCCAATAGGGATTGCATTAGTGGCGATTTTGTGCAAGCAACTTGTAGTCCCCATTCTCCATGTCTCGGTAATGTGCAAGGCAAACTCCTGCCTGGCTCTGATGCTGGAGGGAGTTGCCCTGGCTGGAGTCGTGTCCCTTGCAGGACGCAGACTGGACAGGGGCCGTTTGGCCCAAATGGCGAGTGGGGCGTCGGCAGCGCTGTTGGCTGCGGCCGCTTTCTACTTTATCGGCATGCGGGTAGCGCCGTGTCGCTACCTTCTCTCCTTCAACCGCCCTGGTGGTTTCGTGGCATTTCTATCTGCTGAAGGTCTGGTATGGGCGCTCTCCTCAGCGATACTCTTCCCCGTAGGATACCGGATGGGGGCACGACTCAGGGATACCGTTCTTGTTCTGAGAGCGAGAAAGCCCTTCTTCTATTACACTACTTTTGCGGCACTCGTGGTTTGTTGCTGGGTAGCGAGCGCCTTTGCTACTGCTGCTGGGCTCTAGCCAAAGACGACAATATCTACTATCAGGTGATGTGCAGATGAAGGCAGATCCCTCCATCGTGATACTCAGCGGGGAATCCGGCTCTGGCAAGACCACTATCTGCACCCGGGTCGTCGCCCTGGCTCGAGTGCGGGGCCTGGGGGTAGCCGGCGTCCTCACGCCAGCCCGTCTTGCTGACGGCTGCAAGGTCGGCCTGGATGTGGAAGATATCCATACTGGCCAGCGCCACCCCCTGGCGGAACGCATCGGCGGCACCGACGGTCCAGCGACGGAGAGCTGGCATTTCCATGCTGATGGTCTGGCCTGGGGGGTGGCGATCCTGCGCTGCGCCAAGCCGTGCGATCTGCTAGTCATTGACGAGATGGGGCCGCTGGAACTAGCCCGGGGCCAGGGATGGACGGTGGGCCTCGACCTGCTGCGAGGCAGCCACTACCGTCTAGCCCTCGTTGTCGTCCGGCCAGCGCTCTTGCCGCGCTTCCGGGAGCGACTAAGTGGAGCGGAGCCGCTAACCCTGGCCGTGACCGAGACTAACCGGGATGACTTGCCCGGAGAAATCACAGCCCTGTTGGAACTATGCTTCACCCAAATGCCCTTACCTAACACCGAAAAGGTTAGGCGCAATTCGCCCCCAATATAGAAGGAGTTCAGGTCAGTCCCACTAGGAGTCCCCGCAGGTATTCCCCCTGCTCCGTCAGGCCCGCATCGCTCCCCAGCCCCACTTCTTTAAGGATCTTTCCCCTCCGATCTAGTAGCGACTGCCCCAGTTGGGAACGGGCCAATTCTCTGAGATCCTCGACAAGAGGGGTTTGCACTGGGTGATCGTCCACAATGCGGCCATCTTCCAGGGTGAGGATACGCTGGGTCATGCGAGCCACCTTACGATCGTGGGTGACCACGATGATGGTCATCCCCCGTTCCCGGTTCACCTTTTGCAGGAGTTCCATGATCTCCCGGCCGGCTGTGGTGTCTAGGGAGCCGGTGGGCTCGTCGGCCAGGAGGATAGCCGGTTGATTGGCCAAAGCGCGGGCCACAGCCACCCTCTGCCGTTCGCCCCCCGAAAGTTGGCTGGGCAGATGGCCTGCTCTGTCGATGAGACCCACCAGATCCAGGAGTTCCTGTGTCCGCTTCCGGCGTTGCCTTTGCTTGACCTGCCCATGCATCGGTATCTCCACGTTCTCCGAGGCGGTAAGGGTGGGGATCAAATTATGAAGTTGGAAGACAAAGCCCACCTCTTGGGCGCGGAAGGCGTCTAGATCTCTAATGGAGGAGAGATCTTCCCCCTTGACGACCACCCGGCCGCTAGTGGAGCGGTCGAGGGCCCCTATCATGTTCAAGAGGGTCGACTTGCCGCTGCCGGAGGGGCCCATGACGGTTACCAGTTCGCCCCGATGGACGCTCATATTTGCCCCATCGAGGGCCCGCACCTCTGGCCCATCGCCGTAGACTTTCACCAGGTCTCGGGTTTCGACGATTACGCTTCTCTCTTCCATCCCCATCCCCCTCTACCGCTCGACTAAGATATCTACAAAGGCGGTCATCCCCCAGCGGAGGTCGGGATCTTGTTTCTCCAGTTCTATGATCACCGTGTAGTTCGTGCCTCCCTCCTCCGGGCTAGCCAGAGGCGCGATGCGAGTCACCCGACCCTGTATGGCCCTCTCAGACAAGGCATCGAAAGTGATCCTCACCTCCTGTCCCACCTTCACCAGGGGGATATCGATCTCGTTTAGATCGGTGGTCTCCACTCGTAGGTGGTCTAGATCGCCCAGGGTGAGGAGTGGCACCGCAGCATTGACCATCTCTCCCTCTCTCACCATTATCTCGCCAATGGTGCCCGTGAAAGGAGACTTCAGTTCGGTTTTCTCCAAAGCCGACTGGGCTTGGGCCAAGGCCACCTCCGCCTGGGCCACCTGGGCTTGGGTCACCGCTACCTCTTCCGGTCTCGCTCCTGCCCTCAGAAGGTCCAATTGGGCTTGTACCTGGTCGACCTGGGCTTGGGCCGCGGCTATCTCTTCCCTCGAAGGCTCAGCCATGACCAGATCGAGTTGGGCTTGAGCCGCAGCATTGGCGGCAGCAGCGGCATCCCTTTGATACCGGAGTTGTTCCTCGGTCTCATCACCGACCCACTGCCACTTGTCATATCGGTTTTGGGCGTGTGCTAAATCGGTGGTTGTTTGTTGAAGTTGGGCCTGGGCCAGGGCGATCTCTTCCGGCTGGGCTCCAGCCAGGAGGCGGGCCAACTCCGCTTTGGCTGCTGCCAATTGGGCCTCGAAGGCAGCCATCTCCTCGGGCCTGGCTCCCGCTTCCGTTAGGGCCAAGGTGGCTTGGCTGGTGGCCAAGGCCGCTTGCGCCTGGGAAACGGCTTGCTCTAGATCAGTAGAGTCAAGTCGGATTAGGAGGTCTCCTTCCTCAACCTGGTCTCCCGGTTCTACCATCACTCGTTCCACGCGCCCGCTCATCTGGAAGCCCAAACCGGCCCATCGGGCAGGGACTACTACACCTGTGGCTGATACCAGCCTTTCTATATCTTCTGCTGGGGGTGGGGTGGCTTCCGGTCGAGGGGCTCCGAACCGTGAGCAACCCCACAAGCCAAGGCTCAAAAGCGAGATCACCGCTATTCTGATGAGAGTTTTCATCGTCTCCTCCTCAGGGAATGCTATTCATATCGCAATGCTTCTATGGGGTGAAGTCGGGAGGCCCACCAGGCGGGGTAGAGCCCCCCGATCATGCCTAGAGCCAGAGCCATAATCAAGGCTTGGACGAACGTATAAGACCTAAAACTTGGCTTCAAGAGGCCGCCGATGAAGGGCAGGAGCGTCAAGGCTTTGCCCATGGCTACCCCCATAACCACGCCTGCCAGGCCGCTCACTACCCCCAAGAGCAGCGATTCACGGACGACCATAAAGAGCACTTTGCTTCTCCGCCAGCCTAGAGCCCGCAAGACCCCTATCTCTCTCGTCCTCTCGAAGACCGACATGACCATGGTATTCATCATCCCCACTCCCCCGACGATGACAGCCAGGAAAGAGATACCCCCCACTAAGGCTTCCATCGCCTGGAGGTCGGGCAACCTCTCTGCGAACTCAGTGGAGAGAGAGACAGTGATCTCCGGGAACTCCTCCTCGATCCGCTGCCGAACCCCTTCGACTCGATGGGGGTCTTCTACTTTGATGCCTAGGAAGCCCACCTGGCGGGGCTTTCCGAAGAGAGCCTGCGCTTCCCGCAAGGAGATCACTCCGCCACTATCTTCATAACTCGCCCCTGTCTCGTAGATGCCCACGATGCGAAAGGAACTGTCGAAAATACGCACCTTATCTCCCACCTGCTTCTCCATGGCCTCGGCCGCACTGTGGCCCAGGATGATCTGTCGGTTGGCGCTGAGCCCCTCCCCCTCCACTATCTTGAAATGGCGGATGGCGTACTCAGCAGGGTGATATCCGAATACGATCATAAAGGGGGTCTCCTCACTCATGGCGACGCTGAAGACAGTGCCAGATACGCTTTTCACTCCAGAGAGGCCAGCGATCCGTTTACCCACCTTCTCATCGATAGCACTGTAGGCCATATCGGAGATATTGGCCTCCACGGCCATCAGATCCGTTCCGCTACCAGTGGCTAAGGCTGTGAAGTCGTCTATGAAGCCGTCGGTGAGGCCCACCAGGGCCACCACCGTGGCCACGCCGATGCCGATGCCCACCATGGTGAGAAGGGTGCGGGTCTTGCGCCGGAAGAGGCTCCTGGTGGTCATCCCCCCTGGCAGGCGAGGCGAGACCCCTTCTCCGCCACCGCCCTCATAGCGCAACGCCTCTACGGGGTGAAGCCGGGAAGCCCACCAAGCGGGGTAGAGCCCCGCTGTGGCCCCTAAGGCTAAGGTCACCACGGCAGCCTGTACAAATAGGCCGAGGGAGAACTCGCCCTGCAGCCAACCGCTCACGGCTGGCAGGCGACCCAAAGCCTTTACCGCAACTACGCCCAACACTACTCCCGCTAGGCCGCCCAGCAGGCTCAAAAGCAAGGATTCACTCAGGATCATAGCCAGCACTCTCCCCTTCCGCCAGCCCAGAGCCCTAAGCACCCCGATCTCCCTGGTCCGTTCGAAGACCGACATCAACGTAGTGTTCATCATCCCCACCCCGCCGATGACGACGGCCAGAAAGGAGAGGGCCCAGGCGAAGGCGCGGACGAACTGCAACCCGAGTTGCTGGTCGGCGAAGTTGGCCGATTCGACGACTAGGAGGTCGGGGAAGCGCCGTTCGATCCTCTGACGCACCGCTTCTGCCTGGTCCACATCACGGAGTTTGACGGTGTATGTGTTCACCTGGCGTGGCCTCTTGAGCATGGCCTGGGCATCGGCGAGGGAGATTACCCCTCCCCCTTCCTCGAAGAAAGCCCCGGTCTCATAGATGCCCACGATGCGGTAGGCGCTGTCGTACAGGCGCAGGGTATCTCCCACTCCCTTTTTGAGGTTCTCGGCGGCCAGTTTGCCGATGATGATCTCTCTCTTAGCCGTCAGTTCCTTTCCTTCCACTACCCTGAAATGTTGAATGCCGGCCCCCTTAGGGTCATAGCCGAAGACCATGAAGTAGGGGATCCCCTCGGTAGTAGCCTCGCCGATGATCACGCCCTCGACCTCTTCCACCCCAGAAAGGGCTGTCAATTGCGGCCCTACTTCCTCATCGATGACACTGACGCTCATGTCGAACGACTCAGCCTGGGTGATCACCAGGTCTGCTTGACTGCCGGAGAGAAGACCATAATATCCAGAGGCAAAGCCGTCGGCGATGGCCACCAGAGCCACGATGGCGGCCACACCGATGGCGATGCCCACTAGGGTGAGGAAGGTCCGGGTTTTGCGCCCCAAGAGGTTTCTAAGGATCATAGTTGACCTCATAAAAGTTATTGCATTTGATTTGCATTAGCATTATAATCTCAAACTCTCAAATTGTCAACTGCTACTACTAACTCCCTGCCGCAGATGGCAGCGTACGCCCTTGGCATATCCCTGCGCACCTTACTTGCTCCCGACGTATAGTCCGTATCCGAAATACTCGTCAAGGTTCTCGGGCGTGACGCCTTCCTCACGTTCTTCCTTTACGAATCTCCTGTAAGCTGGACTTCTGGCATATAGGGATAGCGTTCTGCCCAAAACACCCAACATGCCTCTACAACCGTACCGCCGGAGTATTTCTCTGGCTTCGTTTCTGGTGTCGATTTCATAGGTTCTCACGACTATTTCTCTCAACCCAGCGCCCTGCAACAATCCCACCCAGCCGTCCGCAGATAAAAACTGGGCATTCCCGCTCAAATCTTGACCTACCCATTCCACCACTTCTACGGGCGGCGGTGTCTTGATCCAGGTGGACTCGTTCAGCCCCACGAATCCTCCGGGCTTGGTCACACGCACATATTCGTGCATCGCCTTCGGCTTGTCTGGCACCATTGCCAGCACGGACTCGCAAATGACAGCGTCGAAAAGGTCATCCTCGAAAGGGAGGTCTTGTGCATCTGCTACCCGAAATTCCACTCTATCCTCTATACTCTCTTTGTTCGCCCTTTCCTTTGACCTATCGATCATCCGGTCGCGGATGTCTACGCCGACCACCCGACAGCCATGCCTTTTTGCCAAGTAGCAAGGCGTTACGCCGACGCCGCAGCCAACGTCCAAAACATATTTGTCTTTGTCTATGTGACATAACTCAATCAGCTCTTCTGTGGCCTTGAGACCTCCTAGCTGTTTTGTGAGGCCCACCTCAGCTTGAAAGTCGAAGATAGTGGCTTTGTTCTCCATTTTCCCGCTTCCTTTCTCGATGATATTCAACGGTTTCGCATACTGCCAACTACCAGATGCCCGGCAGCAGGCGGTAGCGCACGCGCTGGGCATACTCTTTGTAGCCGTCGAGTTCCTCCTGCAGAGTCCTATCCTCAAGCGCCGTGCGGACGACGATAAGGCACATCACAAGCCCCGCCGGGATGAGCGCCCAGAGCGAGCCGAGCGCCAGCGACGTTGCAAGCCAGGATATGATATACCCAACATAGCCCGGATGGCGCACGTACCGGTAAGGCCCGCCGGTGGCGACGGTATGGTCCCGCTCCATCTGGATGCGAACACCCCCTGAGAAGAACACGTTCGATGCCATCGCCCAACTAAACAGGCCTTGCCCCAGCGCCCAGAAAACCAACCCGACGAGCTGAATCGCCAAAGCCAACCGTGGCGACCATCCGAAGCGCACATCCAACCCGATCACGACCAACGAGCCTAGCGTTAAGACGCCGATGGCGGTACCCAGCATCTTGTCCCAGCCCTTGACGTTCTCTTTAATCTCGCCGCGTTCGGCTATCAACTCCGGGCTCATAACCAACAGGTTGATTACTAGAATGCCCACACCCAGGCCGAGATAGGCCCACGCCCACACCCAATCCAGGCGGCCCGACGAGATGAACAAGATCGCTGCCAGGAGCAGAAACTGGACAAAGACTTGCAGCATCCGTTTCCGAATCTTGCGTGTCAGGTCGGATTTACCATTTGATTGATTGACAGACGTATTGGCGTTCATCTTCACTTCCTTCCAACGAAGATCGCGTATCCCAGGTATTCGAAAAGATCCTTCGGGAGATACCGTCTTCCCGCCATATACTTTCTGAAAGTCGGATTCTTGACGTACAGGAACAGCGTTCGATAAAACATCCTCCACATATCCTGGAAACCATACCGCTGAATCTGACTGGACTCCCGTCTCGTACTGAATTTGTAGGTCCGCACGACGACGTCGCGCAGTCCAGCGCCTCCCAGCAACGCCATCCAGCCCTCAAGCGTTGGAATATCCGGCTTTATGTCCCAAATGTGTCTTACATGTTCGACCATCGGTGCAGGCGGTGTCTCGATCCAGAGTTCCTCATTAAGCCCCACGTATCCGCCTGGCCTGGTCACGCGAGCACATTCGCCGACCACGCGCTGTTTGTCTTTTATAAATGTGAGTACGGACTCGCCAATGACGACATCGAAAAGCGCGTTCTCGAAGGGAAGGTCTTGTGCATCAGCGACTCTAAACTCAACGCTATCTTCCACGCCCTCTCTTTGTGCCCTTTCATTTGACCTGGCAATCATCGCTTCACTAATGTCTACGCCAACCACGCGACAGCCATACTTTTTGGCAAGGTAGCAGGCCGTTGCCCCGACGCCGCAACCGATTTCCAAGAGATAAGTATCCTTGCCGATGTGGCACAGTTCGATGAGCGCCTTTGTGGTCTCGAATCCCCCCATGTGTTTGGTGGTGCCGACGTAAGCCTGCAATTCAAAGTAGGAAATCTCCGGGTCTGCCATCACTGTTTCCTTTCTCTGCTTATCCCTCGTAGAGGATGTTCAGTTGTTTCGCATACCCTGGATTGACATCGTGGCCTTCCTTGGCCTTGTACACAGACTGCTACCTAACTCCGTTAGCTGCTGATGCGACTCTCCATAGCACGCAAACAATCCCGGATCTTCCTCCTGGACAGTGTCCAATGCTCGATCCCCTAAAAGGATCAAGACTTGAGAAAGATACGAACCGCGCTACAACTTATAAAGACGCACGCGGCCCAGCGGACAGTTTAGGTACACCTCGTCCGACTGGGCCGCAAACCCGTGCGATTTAGCTATGCCTAACTCCCAGCACCAGCGCGGCGCCGGAAGGGCAGCGAAGGCAGTCGCCAGCCTCCCTCCCCGCCCACGCGGATGTCGCGCCGCTGGAAGCGCCACCAGGCCAGGGCGGCGAAAACCACTGCCGCGGCGAGCAGACCAGCGAGCCACGCACCGTTTAGCGCGTGGAAGGCATCTTGAGCCTGATAGTAGTTGAGCGGGGACAGCTTGGCGACGGGCTCCAGGTCCTCGTTGAGCTTTGCCAGGCCGGTGATAAAGAAACTAGCCACCAGCAGCAGGCCGGCAGTCGTCGCCGCCAAGCGACGCGATGGTAATACCATGCTCAGCAGCAGCGCGAGCGTGCCAAAGAACAGCAACTCCGCCAGCAGCGATAGCATGGGCAGCCACATTCTGCCCCAGCCTATATCCATCGAAGACCAGGTCATGGACACGATGAAGCCCAGCCAGCAGATGGCCAGGATGGCCACAGTTGCAACGATGAAAGCCAGCAGTCGGCCCATGAAAAGCGCCGTGCGGCTCACAGGATGGGCCATTATCAGATCCAATGTACCGCTCTCCTCGTGGCTTACCAGCAGGCCACTGCCCGTAAGCACCGCGAAGATACCCAGGATGAGCGGCATGTAGGAAAAGAATTCTACAGAGACCCATCCTTCCGGCGTGGCCATGGTGGTAATGTCGCCGAGGAACCCGGATATCTCGGGCGGATAGAGCTCTATCAGTTCTTGAAATTGCTCCTGCTCCCCGGCGAACGAGTCGTACATCGAAATGAGCAACACGCCGAGCAGGGCAAGGGCAATGCCCCAACCGAGAATCTGGCCTCGGAAACGACGCAGCGTATAGCGGAAAATCGTCATCATTTTATCCCTCCTTCTGGTCATCCTCATAGTAGGCCAGGAAAATCTCCTCCAGCGAGGGCCGCTCGGTCTCGAAGTCGCTCACCGGGAAGGCAGCCAGCGCCTTGATGAGGCCGTC
>DFBK01000068.1 GCA_002366595.1 Anaerolineales bacterium UBA3082
ATCATCTCTGGCCCTCATAGATCTTCTGGCCCAGGGCCTCCTCTAGGGGTTGATCCCTTTTCACTAGGTAGGTGGGGAAACCGCGAGCGGCTAGAAGAGTGATGATGCCCAGGGAAGTGGGAGCCTCGGTGAAGGTGCTAGGCTCGATATGTATCACCACCGCGCTTACTCCTCGCCGACGGAGTTCCCGCAGGGCGGCGAGCCAGCCTTCCTCAGTGGAGGGGGTGATGACGATAGCCATGGCTCCTCGCCCCATGCCACCCCCCTCGGCCGCGATTACCTCAGCCAGAGGGACCCGGCCCTGGGCCCGAATGACCGCCAGAGCCTCCAAGACTTTGGACAACTGACGTTCGCCCCTATCGACCTGCACCATCTCGCGGCGCTGGCCGTAGGTTACCATCCCTAGAGCCTTCTTCTGAGCCAAAAAATGTTTGGCCAAAGAAGCGGCGATGGTTACTCCATACTCCTCGGTGGTGGGATCCACCCGCCAGGGGCGCGGAGCCCTCAAAAGAGAAAACCCCTCGACCGGAGCCTCCTCCGGGGCACTGAATTGAACTCGGGCTTCCATGTCCAAAAGCAACCAGATGTCGGCGGTGGGGTCCAGTTCGAACTCCTTGGAGATCAGCCGCCCCGTGCGGGCTATGGAGGGCCAGTGGAGACGGTTGAAACTATCGCCAGGCAGGTAGTCCCTTACACTGGCCACATTGGTGGTGATCTCTTGTGTCCGACGCCGAATGGCGTCTCCCCCTGAGAGTTGTCCTCCGGGAGGGGTGAAGCCGGGCAGGGGGACAGTCATAGGATAGACGATGAGGCTGGAAGCACCTGGGAGGGGACGACTCATCTGGAAGAGTCCTAGAGGGTCACTGGCTACCAGTGTGATGGGCCCCAGGGCGAATTCTCCTCGACAGTGGCAGAGGGTCTTCACCGTCCAACTCAACTCTCTACCCGCGGGCATGGAGGGGATGAGGCGCCCTACTCGGTGTTCTGGCAAGATCGAGTGGTCACGAATCTCAATCCAGAATTTTGGCCATCTTCCGGGGTTGCGGGCCACTATCCTCTCCACCGCCAGCCCGCCCACTTGGGCACGGCTGGAACGGAGCCAGCGCTCCATCACAATGCCGCGCGAATTGTACCAAACCCAGAGAAAGGCGAAGAGTATGATGGCCAAAAGGAGATAGACCAAGCGGTAGAGGAACTCCTGCCCCGTGACCAGCGCAGGGAGAAGAACCGAGGGCAGAAGAAGGAAGATGATCCAGTTGACACGCATGGCTTTTCCTTCGGTTAGAGCCTAGCCCTGGCTGGAGCCCCGGGCACAGGTACGGAGGCCAGGACTTCATCAATCACCGTCAGAGGGGCGACTTCCTTTATGCGAGCGGAGGGCTGGACGATAAGGCGGTGGCCCAGGATGACATGAGCCAGGGCTTTGATGTCCTCGGGGATAACGTAGTCTCGGCCCAAGATCGCCGCTCTAGCCTGGCCAGTTCGGTAGAGGGCCAGCGACCCCCGCGGGCTGCTTCCCAGATAGAGGTCGGGGTGCTCCCGGGTGGCTCCCACTAAAGCCACGATGTACCCCTTGAGGGCATCGCTTACATAAACCTCCTTGATCCCCTCTTGTATCTCTAGCAGTTCCTCCGCAGCCACCACTTGTCCGATCCCTTTGATGGGGTGTCTGTACTGCTGGGAGTCTAAGATGGCGATCTCGTCACGGGGACTGGGGTAGCCCAGGCTGATCTGCATCAAAAACCTATCCAGTTGGGCCTCAGGGAGGGGGAAGGTTCCCTCGTACTCGATGGGGTTCTGGGTGGCGAGGACCAAAAAGGGTTCCTCTAGGGGGTGGGTCACTCCATCTACCGTCACCTGGCGCTCCTCCATCGCCTCCAAGAGAGCCGATTGGGTCTTTGGGGTAGCCCTGTTGATCTCATCGGTGAGGACGACTTGGGCCATTATGGGGCCGGGGCGGAACTGGAACTCTCTTGTCTTCTGATCGAAAACGGAGACCCCGGTCACATCGCTGGGCAACATATCTGGGGTGAACTGGATGCGTTTGAAGGTGCAGCCCAACGATTTGGCGATGGCCTTGGCCAGCATCGTCTTCCCCACCCCTGGGACATCGTTGATCAGAATGTGGCCCTTACAGATGAGGGCTATAAGGGCTAGTTCTACCTGTTGGTGTTTGCCGATGATGACCTGCTCTACGTTGTCGATGATTTTCTCTGCGATCTCTTGTACCTGTTTCACTGGTATGCCTTCCGCTCTTTCTGGGGTTTTCTCTTTGGGGTAGTTTAAACTATAACATACGGCCCTCCTTCTGTCAAAAAGCCCCTACATTATCACCGCTGGGAAGAGGTTAGGGTTCAATGAGGTAGAGTTGCGGTCGGTACCCTATTCCTACAGAGCGTGCGCTCTAGGATCATGGCCTTTGAGCATCGGTCTGCCTCCTTCGAAAAGGCGCAGGTCTTTCCTAGATTATCCATCACAATAGGCAGGATTCTATCCGTTCCCTTGACACAAGTATATCTCAATGGTAAGATGTTGGGCGAATTTGTGCACAAATTCGCAAAGGAGGCAGAAGCGAAATGGATTTTCGACTGACCGCGGAGCAGGAACTTTGGAGGAGGATGGTCCGTGAGTTCGCGGAAAAGAATATCGAGCCTCGGGCTCGGGAGATCGATGAGAAGGAAGCGGGCATCCCCGAGGAGATAATCCAGGGGATGGCTGAACTGGGTATCCTCGGCGTCACCATCCCCGAGGAGTATGGAGGCTCGGCCATGCCCGGCCAGGAGATGGTCTACGCCATGATCACCATACAGGAACTAGCCCGAGCAGAACTGAGCATGTCCCTCCCCGTCTACACCTTGCTTTGCCTCGGTTGGGGCTATCTAACCGTCAGGTACGGCACTGAGGAACTGAAGAGGGAAGTGCTGCCCAAGGTGGCCTCCGGCGAGTGGTTCGTGGGCATCAATACCACGGAGCCCCAAGGTGGCTCCGATGTGAGCGCCATCACCACCACGGCGGTCAAGAAGGGTGATAAATGGGTCATCAACGGGGAGAAGGCCTACATCAGCGGGGTGACCGAGGCCACCACTCGAGGGGGCGGCCACCTCAGCCTCTTCGTGACCGACCCAGAGAAGGGCCATCGAGGGATGACCTTCTTCTACGTCCCGGCCCAACTGCCAGGCATCACCACCACCATCTATATGGATATGGGCCGCATGGGGCTCTCCACCGGCGGTTTCGTCTATAAGGATGTAGAGATTCCGGACTACTACCGGTTGAGCGAGGTGGGCCGAGGATTCCATATGAACATGGAGGGGTTCAACGTGGCCCGCATCGTGGTGGCTGCTGCCTGCACCGGCGCAGCGGAGAAGATGCTGGAGATCGGGGTGGACTACACCAAGCAGAGGATCCTCTTCGGCCGGCCTTTGATCAACTTCGAGGGCATCTCTTTCGAGATCGCCGAGGATCACACCGACTTGGAGATGACCAAACTCATGCTCCAAAAGGCGGCCTGGATGGTGGACCAGTTCTACGCCGGGACAGGTGAGTTCACCAAGGCAGATATAAACAAGACCGTGGCTATGTGCAAACTCCGGGCCCCCTTGTTGGCGGCACGGGTCGGCCAACATGTCATGATGCAACTGGGGGCCTTCGGGTACACCAAGGATTGCCCGGTGGAGATGGGCCTGCGAGGGGTATTATCATACTGCGTAGGTGCTGAAGGTGGGCAGAACATCCTGAAGATCATCATCGCTCGCGATTACGCTGGCGATGAGGCTGTCCCCTACCGCGGCACCCAAAAGCGACCGAAGTAGAGCGGTATCGATGGAGTCTGGGCAGGGCTCCCCTTGGGCCAAGGCGGGGCCTTGCCACTTTCTTTCCCCGTCTGCAAATGCCGGAGAGATTTGGGAGAGAGCGATGGCCGAAGCGGAGAAGGTGGAGGTGGTCATAGTAGGGGCTGGCTTGGCTGGCCTCGCCTGTGCCTACCATCTGGCCGATGCCGGCTTAGAGACCCTGGTGGTGGAGAGAGGAGATTTCCCCGGGAGCAAGAACGTCACCGGAGGGAGGCTCTACCTCCACCCCGTGAGGAGGTTCTTTCCCCCCATCTGGGAGGAAGCCCCTCTAGAGAGGCATGTAACCAAAGAACGGCTCACCGCTATGGGAGAAGGATCATCGGTCACCTTTGAACTCGCAAGCGAACGGTTCAAAGAGAAGCCCTATCATAGCCATACCATCCTCAGAGCCAAGTTCGACCCCTGGTTGGCTAAAAGAGCCACTCAGAAGGGGGCGATCATCGTTCCCAAGAATAGGGTCGATGACCTCCTGTGGCGAGAGGGGAAGGTGATAGGTATCGTGGCCAGCGAAGCGGAGATCCACGCCTCCGTGGTCGTGGCCGCCGATGGAGCGCTCTCCTTCATGGTGGAGAAGGCAGGCCTGGGTCAGGGGCGCAAGCCTCAAGATTACGCCGTGGGTGTAAAGGAGGTGATCGAGCTAACATCAAGTGCCATCGAAGAGCGGTTCGGCCTTAGCGATGGGGAGGGGGCGGCCCAACTCTTTTTCGGCTCCCTAACCGAGGGGATGTTCGGCGGAGGTTTCTTATACACCAATATCGATACCATCTCCCTGGGAGTGGTCGTGGGTATCGGCGCTTTGATGGAGAAGGCGCCGGGGTTCGAACTCCATCGGCTCCTCGATTCCTTCAAGGAGCGACCGGAGATAAAACCCCTGATTGAAGGGGGGCATCCGGTGGAGTATTCAGCCCGTATAGTGCCCGAGGGAGGCCTGGAGAGCATGCCCCGGGTTTATGGCCATGGCATCTTGGTGGTGGGGGACGCCGCCGGCCTAGCCCTCAACACCGGCCTCATAGTGAGGGGGATGGATTTCGCCCTCGCTTCCGGTGCCTTGGCCGCTCGAACGATAATAGAGGCCAAGAAGAGAGACGACTTCTCCCTGGCCTCCCTATCTCGCTACGAAGAGTCACTTAAAGAGAGTTTCGTCCTCAAGGAACTGGAAACCTTCCGAGAGATGCCCCATTTCTTGCAGAACCCCAGGCTTTTCAACCTCTATCCCCAGGCTCTCGCTGAGAGCCTGGAGCGACTCATGTGGATAGGCGAGGAGCCGAAGGAGAAGATCTCCACCACCTTGTGGGGGGAAGCCAGGAGACTAATCCCCTCCGCGGTGGGGGATCTCTTGAAGGTTTGGAGGATATGAGTATAGACGCCAATTTGGCCCTCGATGCTTTCAAGATCGACGAGGAGAGCCATATCCAGATAATAGATGAGATGAGATGCAAAGAGCGGTGCCAGACCAGGCAGTGCTTGTACGTATGTCCGGCCCAGGTCTACACCTTGGGCCAGGAGGGGGAGATCCTCATAAGGTATGAGGGGTGCCTGGAGTGTGGGGCCTGTATTATAGCCTGCGATATAGGCTTGGCCTGGAACTACCCCCGAGGCGGCTTCGGGGTCCAGTATAGATTCGGCTAAGAGGAGGTGGAAAGATGCAGATTGTAGTCTGCCTCAAGCAGATACCGGATCTCCAACAGATAAGGATAAAACGGGATACCCGTGAGCCAGTCTTAGAGGGAGTACCTCTTCTCTTCGGGGATATGGATAAGAACGCTCTGGAGGAGGCGGTGCGGATCGTGGAGAGGGAGGGGGGGAAGGTAACCGCTCTGGCCCTGGGCTCCCCTAAACTGAGAGATACGATAAAGGAAGCGTTAGCCATGGGCGCCGATGAGGCGGTCCTCCTCATCGATCCGGCCTTCGCCGACTCAGACACCAGCACCACGGCCAAGATCTTGGCCAAGGCTATCGAGAAGATAGAATGCGACCTAATCCTCTGCGGCGAGGGCTCCACGGACAACTATTCGGGCCAGGTGCCCTCCCGGCTAGCCGAGACTCTGGGCCTGTCTCAGGTGACCTATGTGCGCAAACTGGAGTTCACCGAGGGCGGCCTGCGGGCCACCAGAGATATGGAGGAGGCCCTGGAGGTAGTTGAGGCCCCCCTTCCAGCCCTGGTTTCGGTGACCAGTGAGATAAACGAGCCTCGTCTGCCCTCTCTCATCCAGATACTGAGGGCCTCCAAGAAACCGTTGCAGGAATGGACCGGCGAGGAACTCAGCCTTTCCGCCCATGAAGTAGGGAAAGAAGCCTCCTCCCTAGAGGTCATTCGCAACCTGGCCCCGGAACAAGAAAGGAAGAATATCATCTTGGAGGGAAAGATCGACGAGGTAGTGGAACAGTTAACTGACGCCCTCACAAGGGAGGGGGTAATAGCGAGGTAGCCATGGCAGAGATATTGGTCTTCAGCGAGAAAGATGAGATAGCCTTCGAACTCCTTTCTAAAGGGCGGGAGATGAAAGAGGAGTTGGGCTTGGGATTGGCCGCCGCCCTCCTGGGCCCGGAGGTAGAGGGGAGGTCAAGCCAATACTTCTCCTATGGGGCGGAGAAGGTCTACCTGGGGGAGAGCGCTCTCTTGGCCGACTTCTACGTGGAGACCTACGCCCCGGCGTTGCAAAGGGTGGCGGAGGAGGGAGGGGCCCAGATCCTCCTCTTGGGCTCCACCAAGAGGGGGAAGGAGTTGGCCTCCCGAGTAGCCCAAAGATTAGGGGCGGGCTGCATCACCGATGCCATAGACCTCCGTCTGGAGGGGGACGGCCTGGTGGCTGACCGCTACGCTTTGGGGGGCAACACCGTGGCCTCAGAGGTCATCAAGACGGAGAGGAAGGTCATCGCCGTGATGCCCAAGACCTTCGAAGCGCTCCCCCTAAAGGCCGGGGAGGGCCAAACCGTGCGCCTGGACCTAGAACTCCTCGAACCTCGGGTTCGGGTGGTGGAGAGGCGGGCTAAGGAGGGGGGGGCGGTAAATATCGAGGAGGCCGAGGTCCTGGTCTGCATAGGCCGAGGGTTAGGCGCTGAAGAGGACTTAGAGATGATCTGGAAACTGGCCGCGGCCTTGGGGGGCGAGGTGGGTTGCACCAAATCCCTGGCCTCCGACTACGGCTGGCTCTCCGAGGAGCGGATAGTGGGCCTCTCCGGGAAGAAGTGTAACCCCAGACTCTATTTAGGCATCGGCATCTCCGGCCAGATCCAGCATACGGTGGGCATCTTGGGCTCGAAAATCATAGTGGCCAT
>DFBK01000036.1 GCA_002366595.1 Anaerolineales bacterium UBA3082
CTCTTCTTCAGCGTTCTTACGGTGTCCTTGATCTACCTAACGGGGAAAAGGCTCTTCGGCCAGGCCGCAGGGGTTTTGGCCTCCTCTTTGACTGCTCTTTCACCTCTCTACCTTTGGTATGCCCAAGAACTCCGTATGTATAGTTTATTGGTGTTTTTAGGGCTCCTCTCTTTTTACGCCCTGTTGCGGGCTCTTGGGATGGGCGAAAGTAGTCCAGAGATCAACCGACGCTGGTTAGGTTTTTATGTCCTAGTCGCAGCGGCTATGCTATACACCCATTACACCGGTTTTTTCCTCCTCTTCTTCGAGGGTTTGATTTTCTTGGCGGTTGGCCTATTGCGCCGCCAGTGGATGCTCCTTTTCTTAGTCGCCCTGGTTCTGCTGGTGGCTCTACCTTTGCTCCCCTTCGCTATGCACCGACTACTTGCGGCCAGCGCGGAGAGAGGTTATAGTTTTGTCCCCCTTTTCATCATCCTACGGGACCTTTGCAACTCTTTCAGCCTGGGCATATCCGTAAGGATGAAAGAAGTTTGGTGGCTGGATCTGTTGTTTCTGGCCCTTTTCCTTTTGGGCTGCTCCATGCTCGACCAGGGAGGTTCCCGAGCCCGGCTGGGGAAATCCCTTCTCCTTTTAGGCTATCTTTTTGTCCCCATCTTGACCCTCTACGCCCTTTCCCACCTTAAACCCATGTATATGGGAGTGCGCCATCTCATCATCGTCTCGCCGGCTTACTACCTGGGCTTGGGGATGGGCTTGGATTCCCTTAGGAGAAGAGCCTTGCCGCTTTTGCCCCCAGTGGCCATCCTTCTTCTGGGAGGTCTATTCTATTCTACCCATAACTGCTATTTCGATGAGAGGTATATGAAGGACGATTTTCGCTCCCTGGTGCGGTATATAGAGGGGTATTCCAGCCCCGGGGATCTAGTGGTCTTCAATGACGCGGTCATCTCTCATACATGGGAGTATTACGCTCGAGGCGATCTCGACTGGACCGCTCTACCCCGATATCCTGAAAGAGCCGGCGCCTCTACGGTGAAAGAGATGGAGCGTTTGTTCGAGGCCTATGAAGGGATATGGCTGGTCTATGGCCCTGAGGAGCCTCTACGGGACCGCTCTGGTTTGGTGAAAAAGTGGTTTGAGGAAAACCTCTTCAAGGCGGATGATAGGGTCTTTCCGGCTACCACTACTTTGCTGGCGGTGGCCTATTATCTCCCTCACTCCCCTATCTTGGAGAGCCCGCCTCCCATGGGTGAGGAGGTAGGGGCCAACCTGGGCGACAGGTTGGCCCTCCTCGGCTATGAGAGGGGGTGGCCAGAGGTTGGCGACAAGGTATATCTGACCCTTTTTTGGAGGGTCAAAGAGGGCCTAAGAGAAGACTATTCCTTCTCTTTCCGGCTTATGGACGAGGAGGGGCAACTATGGGGCCAGAATGATGTCATCCCCTTTAACGACCTCTATCCCACTTCCCGTTGGGAACCGCACAAAGTGATAGCCCAGCCCGTCATTATCCCCCTCCCTCCTGGCACGCCGCCTGGGCTTTACCAACTATTCCTGAGGGTATATTCCCGCCGAGATGGGCGGGAGTTGGAGGTGTTAGACGAGAAGGGGGTTCCTGCAGGAACCGCCGTGCCCCTAAGAGAGTTCCAAATCTTCCCATCACAACTCCCCAGCCCCCAAGCGGTTTCTCTCCAACATCGCTGCAGGGAGGAGTTCGGAGGCCGACTGAGACTTCTTGGGTACGAGTTGCCTTCCAAGGAGTGGCGAAGCGGAGAGAGCCTTCACCTGGGACTCTATTGGCAGGCTATGGCCACCCTGACCAAGAATTACGAAGTGGTGTTGCAAATGGTGGATAAGAGAGGAGAGGTGCTTCGAGAGAGAGCCTACCCTCCATCTAAGGCTGATTACCCCACCAGTCGGTGGACGGCGGGCTCCCTGGTACGGGGTCAGTACGATCTCCTAATCCCTCCAGCCGCGGAGGGGGAGAGAGTCCGGCTGGTTCTAAAAGTGCGAGAGGAGAAAGGGGAGAGGTTTCTCCCCCTAGGTCCCAACTGGTGGCCCATCAAAGGGTACGGCCTGGCTTTAGCCACCTTGACCGTGGCTGCGCAAGAGCGCACTCTCCAACCGCCCTCTGTTCAGCACCCCATACGAGCCGATTTTGGGGGTAAGGTTGAGTTTCTCGGCTATGACCTGGATAAGAGCCAGGTTGAGCGAGGCGAGAGCATCACTCTTGCCCTCTACTGGCGCGCCTTAACCGAGATGGAGGTCAACTATCACGTCTTCGTCCATCTCCTGAGTGAAGAGGGGGAGATCTGCGCTCAAAAGGATAGCCCTCCGGTAGAGGGCTCTCGTCCTACCGCCGGCTGGGTGAAGGGGGAGGTCATCCGAGATGAGTATCGGATAACCTTGGAGGGGGAGATCCCTCTCGGAGAGTATCTGTTGACGGCGGGCATCTACAACCCGGTAAGTGGGGAAAGGTTGCCAGTTCTTATAGAGGGGGAACGGGTTCAGGGGGGTCGGATAACCTTAGCCAGATTGCGAGTGGAGTAGAGATTCTAGGATGATCAAAAAAATCAAAGAGGTTTGGCGAACGCATTGGACTGTAGGGCTTATTCTCTTCGCCTTTATCGGGTTGGGGATCACTTATAGCCTGGTTACTCCCATCTTCGAGGCCTCTGACGAGATATGGCACTACCCTGTGGCTAAGCATATCGCCGATACGGGCACTCTTCCCGTGCAGAGGCCCGGGGTGGAACAGCTATGGAGACAGGAGGGGAGTCAGCCACCGCTATATTATATCGTCGCTGCCCTAGCCACCTCCTGGATAGATACAAGCGATATGGCGGGGTTGCTCTGGCGGAACCCCCACGCCCAGATCGGGATCCCTTTGGCCGAGGGGAATAAGAACATGATCATTCACACCGAACGTGAGTCATTCCCTTATAGAGGGACGACACTAGCGGTTCACATCATCCGCTTCCTTTCGGTGTTGATGGGATCAGCCACCGTGCTCCTAACTTACCTCATCTCCTTGGAACTCTTCCCCTCTCGCCAGAGCCTGGCTATCGGTGCGGCGGCTTTTAACGCCTTCAACCCCATGTTCATCTTCATCAGCGGCTCGGTGTCCAACGATAACCTGGTTGTACCTCTCTGTTCCCTTGCCCTTTTGCTTGTCCTTCGCTTAATGAAAGCCCCCCCTTCAAGATGTATGCTCATAGCCTTAGGTTCAATCATCGGCCTGGCTGCCATAACCAAGGTCAGCGCCCTCGGTTTGGTTCCCCTGACCTTTGTCGCCCTGGGGTATCTAGCCTTTCAGCAGAGATCATGGTCCTCTTTCCTCAAGGGGTGTCTTTTAGTATCTGCTCCCATCTTGATATTGGCCTCCTGGTGGTATGCGAGGAATTGGGTCCTTTACGGAGACCCGCTGGGGTTGGGCGTAATGGTGGCTATCGCTGGCCCTCGGCTCAGGCAACCGAGTTTGGCACGACTCTTAGGCGAGTTCCAGGGGTTTAGAATGGCATATTTTGGGGTCTTCGGGGGCTTCAACATCCTGGCGGATAGATGGGTTTATGCTCTCTTCGATCTCCTAGGGCTCTTGGCTTTGGCGGGTCTGGTCATGGCAACGATAAAGGGGTTGATGAGAAAGAGTTGGGAGCGAACCCCTTCTCTCCTCCTTCTGAGCCTCTGGGTGGTAATGCTTCTCATCGGCTTGGTGCGTTGGACCCAGACCACGAAAGCCTCTAGCGGGAGGCTTCTCTTTCCGGGTATCTCCGCCTTATCTTTCTTTCTGGCCTTTGGTTTGGAACGGCTGGTAGGGCAAAGGTACTGTCGATATCTTTTCGGCTCCCTAACCGTCTTGATGTTTTTTATAGCCCTATTTTCCCCCTTCCGTTACATCGCTCCCGCCTATGCCAGGCCTCCTTTGCTTTCCGAGGAGGATATCGATTCCATATCTCACCGACTGGAGGTCAACTATGAAGGAGAGATCAGGCTTTTAGGTTACGATATTGAGGAGAGGGTGATTAGGCCCGGCGAATTCTTGCCCATCACCTTGTATTGGCAATCTTTAAAGGTTATGAAGCGGGATTACACTGTCTACTTGAAACTCTTTGGCCCCCACAACGAGGTGATAGGTCAGGCCGATACCTATCCTGGCCTTGGCTCCTATCCGACCACCTTTTGGCGTGAGGGGGATATAATAAAAGACACCTATGCCCTAACTATTGAGAGGCCGATAGAGCCTCCCTTCGCGGCCTTCATAGAGGTGGGTCTCTATGAGAGAGGGGCTCTGAGAGGTTTGGCCGCCTACGGAGAAGAGGGGCAAGCGGTTGACCGAGTGATCATCGGGCGGGTGAAGGTTGTGCCTCGCAAGGCTCAACAGTATGTGATTTCGCACCCTTTGGAGGTGAATTTAGGGAACCAAGTAGAACTCATAGGATATGATATAGAGGAGGGAGAGCCAGAGGTTGAGGAGAGGGTGCAATTGACCCTTTATTGGCGGGCCCTAGCCCAGATAGAGAGAAATTACACCGTCTTTACCCATCTAATCGATGAGGAGGGGCAAATCTGGGCCCAGAAGGACAATCAGCCCTTCGGAGGGAACTACCCCACCTCGCTATGGGATGAGGGGGAGATAGTGAAAGATGAGTATGAGTTGATAGTAAGGGAGGGAACCCCTCCTGGTGAATACCTCTTGGAAGTGGGTATCTACCTTCTCTCCACGGGCGAACGCCTACCTATCCTCACCGCTGAGGGGCACCCCTCAGGGGATAGCGTCTTCTTGGAACCTATAGAGATCGTGGCAGGGAGATAGTATCGGTGGAAAGGATGAGGGGGAGGTTAACACGACTGGGCAAGAGGGTAAGGCTCGATCCTGGCTTCTTGTTGGTCTTTCTCCTGACCGTTCCAGCGGTTCTGCCCCTTCTCCAGCCGGGCTACCCTGCCACTCATGATGGGCTGCATCACCTCTATCGCCTCTACGATCTCGACTGGGCGATGCGTGGTGGGATCTTCTATCCTCGCTGGCTGCCCAACCTGGGCTTCGGTTACGGCTATCCCGTCCTCAACTACTACGCGCCCCTCACCTACTATGTGGCTGAGCTTTTCCATACCCTGGGAGCGGGATATATCGCTTCTATCGAGTTGACCATCGCTCTGGGGTTCTTCCTCTCGGGGATGGCTATGTACCTCTACGCCAAAGAGTTCTTAGGGCGGTGGCCGGCTGTTGTGGCCGCGGTGGCCTATATATATGCCCTATCATCTGGCTGATGCCTATGTGCGGGGGGCCCTCACAGAGTTCTTCGCCTTCGTCTTCCTCCCCCTCATTTTATGGGCTTTCCGCCGTTTGGTGATCTACAAGAAACGGCTATATATCCCCTTGGGCGTGCTCACCTATGCTGGGTTAATCCTCACCCATAATTTGACGGCCCTCATCTTCACCCCCTTCCTCTTGGCCTATCTCGGCTTTCTCCTCTTCAGGAGGCGAGAGATGAGAGTATGGGGTTATTGTGTTCTGGCTATCCTTTTGGCTCTGGGTCTAACAGCCTTCTATTGGTTCCCTGGCTTCAGGGAATCGGCCTGGGTGCGTCTAGGCCAGGTGGGACCTACTGCTACCGACTACCGCCATCATTTGGTCCCTCTCTCCCAGTTCTTTTCCCCCTTCCTCATCTATCGCTACTTTCCCCATCAAGGCGTCAAACTAGAGCACCCCTTGAGTTATATACAACTGGGTTTGGTTGCTCTCTCTTTTTTAGTTGTTCTGAGACGGCAAGGCCCACTAAGAAACCATCTCCTTTTCTTCCAAGCCATAACCATCCTTTCCCTCTTCATGATGCTTTCCTCCTCCGCTTTTCTTTGGGAAGGTCTGCCTTTACTACGCTATCTACAGTTTCCATGGCGTTTTCTATCCTTGGTGAGTATAGGTAGTTCCATCTTGATCGGATCGCTCCTCCTCTTGCCTCTAAAGCGCAGGGAGATTGCGATATGGCCTCATCTGATGGGGGTGGGGATAGTTGGGGTTTTGATGGCTTGCAGCCTCCCCAATTTGCCCATCGAGCCGATGGCGATACCTAATGATAGTGTGCCTTTGAGCGAAGGCGAGGTGAATCTGGCCACTATGGCTCAATACGACTACTTGAACGGTCTCTGGGTGAGATTGTGGGGTGGAACCTGGGGGTTCGAGTATCTTCCCGCTTGGGTGAAGGAAGCGAGGAAGGAGATCTTCCTTCCCCTAGCCAAGCCTTCAGTTCCCATGCCAATCCTGTCTCCGGCTGATATCCCCAGCGTCACTCTAGGGAGACAAGGCCCCTTGGACAAAGTTTTGAGCGTAGAAACAGAGAAAGGGATGAAACTGATTTTTCATACCTTCTACTTCCCCCATTGGCGGATATATATCGATGGCGAGAAGAAGGAACCATACCCCTCTGGGAGGCTGGGCTTACTCACTGTGGACCTCCCCCCAGGGCATCATCGCATCCTCGTGCGTTTTGAGGATACCCCTTCTGGACGAATAGGGGGTATCGTCTCTTCTCTCAGCATCTTGGCCGTGTTACTCATCTTGATTCTGGGCTTAAAGCGGCGAGCCATACTGGTAGGCCTAGCGGTGCTCTTGCTCCTCTCCCTTTTAGTGCCTCTTCGCTCTCGGAGTTTCGTGGAGCACCCTCAGGAACGGCAAGTGAACTTGGCCAACCAGGTGAAGCTATTGGGCTATGGTCTAGAGAAGGAGGTCTATCATCCAGGCGATACTTTGCATTTGACCCTCTATTGGCTGAGCCTGCGAGAGATGAGTGAGGACTATACGGTCTTCGTTCACCTGATGGAGGAGGATGGTACCCGCCTAGTTGGGCAGCATGACGGCCAGCCGGTCTACAATTTCACCCCCACCACGCGTTGGGAGCCAGGTGAAATCGTAGTTGATAGGCATGAGTTCACCATTGAAGCAGAGACACCGCCGGGCCAATATAGGATCTTTGTAGGGATGTATTTGCTCTCCACTATGCGCCGTTTGGAGGTCTTGGATACCAAGATGGGGCTCTCGGACAACGCCATCCTTCTGACTCAGGTGAGGGTGCAGGAGGCAGGGTGATGAAATTCTGTTGGCGTCGGAAAAGGGAACTGGTTGCGCTATCTATTATCACCATCCTCGCGCTTTTCTTCCGGCTCTACCGCCTCGATGCTATCCCCCTGGGACTCCACTATGATGAGGCGGCCAACGGTATCGATGCCTTGGGTGTGCTGCAAGGGATACACCCCATCTTCTTTGAGGCCAACAGCGGGCGCGAGCCATTATTCATCTATCTCGTAGCAGCCTCTATCGGCCTATTGGGCCGAAACCCGCTAGCAATTCGAGTGGTATCGGCCATCATCGGCACAGCCACTATCCCGGTGACCTACTTCTTAGTGAAAGAACTCTTCTCCAAGGTGAGCGATTCACCTCGGCGGTTGGCCCTTCTCAGCAGCCTCTGGTTAGCCCTCTCCTATTGGCACATCAACTTCAGTCGCATCGGTTATCGGGGCATCCTGTTGCCTCTATTATCCTCCCTATCTTTCTATTTCCTGTGGCGAGGTTGGAATCTGCCGCCGCAAGGGAAGGGTCGCCTTCTCTCCTTCGCCTTGAGCGGGGTCTCTCTAGGCCTCAGCCTTTACACCTATATACCGAGTCGGTTTCTGCCTTTATTTCTCCTCTCCTTCGCCGGTTGCCTTTCCATCGCCTCTAGTAAGGAAAGGAGGTGGAGGTCAGAGTTTCGGGCTATCCTTCTGGTTATCCTGGTTGCGCTCCTTATCTTCTCTCCTTTGGGTTACTACTTCCTCCGTCACTTCGATGCCTTTGTCCAAAGCGCCCGCAATGTCTCGGTCTTCAACCCCCTCTGGAACCAAGGGGGTGTTCCGCGCACGCTGGCCAGAAACATCTTGCAAACACTGGGCATGTTTGTCATCAAGGGTGATCCGAATTGGCGCCACAACCCCGCCCAGAGGCCGGCCTTCAATCCCTTCACTGCTTCCTTTTTCCTTCTAGGATTATGTATAGCCTTGCACAACTACAAAAGGGGCCCTTATCTCTTCACCATGCTCTGGATGGTGGTGATGTCCTTCCCTGCTATCCTAACCGCTTCCGGTATGCCTCATTCCCTTCGCAGCATCGGCATGCTTCCAGCGGTCTATATCTTCCCGGCCATCGGCACAGAGGCGGTGTGGGGGTGGCTGAGGGAGAGGCGAAGCCTCCCTACAGTGGCTCATCTCTTCTGGCTTGGCCTTTCCCTTCTTTTCATTGTAGTGGGGGCTTTCACCTACCCGGACTATTTTACCCCTTGGGGAGAGCGTTTGGAATTGCAGGGGGCCTTTGACGTGGTATTCGTCAACGCCGCCCGGGCCATAAGCGAGAGCGACGAGGAGGATGGGGTGTGGATTCTTCCTGTAAGCACCCTCACCGACCCTGGAACAGGACACTATGTCGTTGACTTCCTCTGTCGAGGTCGTGCACCTTACCGCTTCATACGCATGGACGAAAGCACAGCCGCGGAGGAGTTGAGCCTTTTCTGTCAAGGCAGAAAGCAAGTCTGGCTCATCGAATGGTTGGAGCCGATTCTATGGGAGGCTTATCACTACTATGCCGATCCCAAGGGGTTGGCGAGTTTCCTTTTCAGCAAATACGGCAGGCAAGTGGAGAAGAGAGAGTTTGAGGGGTTTGATGTGGGGACCTATGAGCTGCCACCCTCGCCCTATTTCGCCATTGCAGACTCATTTGAGCCCCTTTCCATCAACTTCGGGAACCAGATAGAGCTGACGGGGGTGTCATATGGGGGATCGTCTCTATATGAGACGAGCACTCCTTCTGAGGTGGAGAAGAAGGTGCTGCCTTCTGGCAAGAGCGGATGGGTGGTGTTAAGGTGGCAAGCCTTGCGGCAGGCTTCCAAGAATTACAAGGTAGGGGTATACCTTGTTGATGAGGAGGGCTACTTGGTGGGCCAGATGGATAAGCTGCTCTTGAGCAACTATTTGCAGCCGACCTCGCAATGGGAGCCAGACCAGATAGAGATGGATTATTATACCCTGCCCTCTCTGCCGGCCACCCCGCCGGGAGAGTACCACATCGAGGTGGCGGTATATGATCCAGAGAGCCTAGAGAGGCTCCCCATTTTGGGACAAATGGGCGGGCACCAGGCCTTTACCATCGG
Source organism: Anaerolineales bacterium UBA3082 (assembly GCA_002366595.1). Classification (GTDB taxonomy): domain Bacteria; phylum Chloroflexota; class Anaerolineae; order UBA7937; family UBA7937; genus UBA7937. The sequence goes on from DFBK01000036.1 coordinate 9,171, forward strand.
CACCCTCCAGATAGTGAAGCCCCTCCTGCCCCCGGAGGTAGAGCCCCAGGTATGGCTGGGGGAGAAGATCGCCCCGGGGGTCAGGCTCCTGGGGTATGATCTCCCTGGGGAGAGGGTGGAGCCTGGAGGGGAGATAGCGCTTACCCTATATTGGGAAGCCTTGGAGGATGTGGCCAACGATTACCTATTCTCTTTGCAGCTACGGGATGGAGAAGGGAAGGTGTGGGGGGAGAAGGTGGGTAGGCCGGTGGATGGGAGGTATCCCACCACGGAATGGGATGAGGGGGAGGTGGTTCGAGATTGGCATGATATACCATTGGAGGCCGAAGCGCCATCGGGAGATTATGCGATTCACCTAGGGGTGTTGGAGGGAAATAGGATAGTTGGCGAAGCAGATTTATCTACGCTTGAGGTTTGGGGGAGGGCGCATAGTTTCGTTGTGCCGGAGATGGGGTATTCATTGGAGGCGATCCTGGGGGAAGAGATAAAGTTATTGGGTTATGATTTGAGTCCTGAGGTGGTGAAACCCGGTGAGGCCCTACTATTGACCCTCTATTGGCAAGCGCTGGGCAAGATGGAGAGGTCGTATACTGTATTTGTGCACCTCCTCGATGCGAGAAACCAGATTTGGGGGCAGAAGGATACCATCCCTGGAGGTGGCGCTATGCCCACCACGGGTTGGGTCGAGGGAGAGGTCATCACTGATCGATATGAGGTTATGATTATGCCCGAGGCACTGGCGGGGCGTTATCTCCTGGAATGCGGGATCTATTTGGCTGAGACTGGAGAGCGGCTCCCGGTTTTCGATATGGCGGAGGAGTCGTTGGGCGACAGGCTCCTTCTGCCCATCGAGATAGAGGTTAACCCTTAGCCTTGCTAGAGGAAGGAGGTTGTGTTAATATCTGGCTGAACTTTTTGGAGGAGCCATGTCGGAGGAGTCGCCCCGAGCCAAGCCAGGGATTTCCGTCTTCTTCCCCGCCTACAACGATGGGGGGACCATAGCCAGCATGGTACTCTCGGCCATCCTCGTCTTGGAGCCCCTCACCTCCGACTATGAGGTGATCGTGGTTAACGATGGGAGCACCGATTATACCAGGGAGATTCTGGACGAGTTGGAACGGAAGTATGAGCAAGTGCGGGTCATCCACCACGATGGGAACAAGGGGTACGGCGGGGCTCTCAGGACAGGGTTCGCCAGCGCCACCAAAGAGTTGATATTCTATACCGATGGCGACGCCCAATACGATGTGCGAGACTTCAAAAGTCTATGGGAGGCGATGGGAGAGGGGGTCGATGTGGTGAACGGCTACAAAGTGAGCCGCTCCGATCCCCTCTATCGTACTATCATCGGCCGCATGTATCATTGGTGGGCCAAACTGGCCTTCGGCTTGCGTCTTCGGGATGTGGATTGTGATTTTCGCTTAATACGAAGTTCGGTCTTCGATAAACTCCACCTGGAGTCCGATAGTGGGGTGATTTGTGTGGAGATGATGAAGAAGATCCAAGATGCGGGGTTTAAGATCGTGGAGGTGCCTGTTCGTCATTACCCTCGCGCCTATGGGGGGTCGCAATTCTTTAGCCCCCGTCGTATCTTCCGGGCCCTCTCCGATCTTTTCAAACTCTGGTGGCACTTGCGTTGGCCTCAACTCATAGGTCGGGAGTAGATGGTGAACTTAGAAGAGAGTTTCATGGGCAAGAAGGTGGTGATCACTGGCGGGCTGGGTTTCATAGGGAGCAACTTGGCTCATAAACTCCTCTCCCTAGGCGCCAATATAGTGATAGTCGATTCCCTCATCCCCGACTATGGTGGCAACTTATTCAACGTGGAGGGGGTTAAAGATCGGGTACGGATCAACATCGCCGATGTGCGGGACAGGAACAGCATGGACTACCTGGTGAGGGGACAAGACTACATCTTCAACCTGGCGGGCCAGGTGAGCCATATCGATAGTATGAGGGACCCATACACCGATCTGGAGATAAACTGTCGCAGCCAACTATCGCTCCTTGAGGCCTGTCGCCACCATAACCCTGAGGTGAAGATAGTTTTCGCTAGCACCCGCCAGGTTTACGGGGTCCCAGACTATCTCCCCGTGGATGAACAACACCTTCTGCACCCCACCGATGTTAATGGGATCAATAAGATGGCTGGGGAGTGGTACCACATCCTTTACAACAATGTCTATGGCGTCCGGGCTACCTCCTTGAGGCTCACCAATACCTATGGGCCTCGCCAACTGGTGAAACATAACCGCCAAGGGTTCATCGGTTGGTTTATCCGTCTAGCCGTCGATGGAGAGGAGATCTCTATCTATGGAGATGGCACTCAGAAGCGGGATCTCAATTACGTCGATGATGTAGTCCACGCTTTCCTTTTGGCTGCGGCCAGCGAGGAGGCCAACGGTCAGGTATTCAATCTGGGCGGAGAGCCGGTTAGCCTCTTGGAGGTGGCCAAACTTCTGGTTGAACTCTCTCCCCAAGCCTCCTATAGACTCGTGCCCTTCCCCCCAGAGAAGAAAAGGATCGATATCGGCGACTACTACGGCGATTACAGCAAGATGAGGGCGGTCTTGAGTTGGGAGCCCCAGGTTCCCCTGAGAGCGGGTCTTGAGAGGACGATAGAGTTCTATCGCCGGTACAAGGAGCATTATTGGGAGTAAGCATTCCTTTCTGCGATCTGAGAAGGCAGTATCTTTCTATTAAGGGGGAGATCGACCAGGCTGTGGCCCGGGTCTTGAACCGGGGCTGGTTCATATTGGGGGAGGAGGTTTCGGCCTTCGAGGAGGAGTTCGCCGCCTACTGCGGAGCCGCCTATGGGGTGGGGGTCGGCTCGGGGACGGAGGCGCTCCATCTGGCGCTCTTAGCCTGTGGGGTGGAGCCTGGCGATGAGGTGATCACCGTGCCCAACACCGCGGTGGCCACCGTAGCCGCCATCGAGTTGGCAGGTGCTACCCCTCTCTTTGTGGATATCGACCCGGTGACTTACAATATGGATATCTCCCAGGTAGAGGAAAAGATCACCCCTCGTACCAAGGTTCTCTTGCCTGTCCATCTCTACGGCCAGGCTACGGATCTCGGTCCCCTTCTCTCCTTAGCGGAGAGGTATGGCTTGACGGTGGTAGAGGATGCGGCCCAGGCTCACGGCACGACGTACAAAGGGCGACGGCTGCCCCAAGGGGATGTGGGTTGCTTCAGTTTCTACCCCACCAAGAACCTGGGAGCCTATGGGGATGGAGGGATGGTGGTTACCGATGAGGCCAGGATAGCCGAGAGGGTGAGGCTCTTGAGACAATATGGGTGGGAGAAGAGGTACATCAGTTCTATCAGGGGTCTCAACTCCCGGCTAGACGAACTCCAGGCGGCCATCTTGAGGGTGAAACTGAAGCACCTGGATGAGTGGAACGAGGCCCGAAGGAGGTGGGCCGGCCTCTACAATGAACTGCTGACCGGTTCGGAGGTGGTCAGGCCCCAGGAATCTTCTTATGGTGAGCACGTCTACTATCTTTATGTGATCAGAAGCCAACAGAGGGATGAACTGCGGCAATTCCTCGCTCAGAAAGGGATAAGCACCCTGATACATTATCCGCTTCCCATACACCTCATGGAGGCCTACAGCGGTTTAGGCTATGGGCCCGGGAGTTTCCCCCAGGCGGAGGAGCATTGTCTTCAAGTCCTCTCCTTGCCTTTATATCCAGAGATCACCGAGCAGGAGGTGGGGATGGTAGCCCAGTCTATCAAGGAGTTTAGGCATGAGTGAAGGTCCGTGGAAAGCGTTTCTCCTCCTCCTTTTCGCTATCTCCCTTTCCGTCACCGGGGAGTTTCTCCTCAAAGCGGGGATGAATCAAGTGGGGGTGCTCTCCTTAACCCCCCGGGGTTTCATATCTGGCCTCCTGCGAGCCTTCTCCAACCCCAGAATCCTGGCCGGGTTCGCCTTCATCTTCTCTGGATCCCTCATCTGGTTAGCGGTGCTCTCCCGGGTGGATCTGAGTTGGGCCTACCCTATGCTCAGTCTAGGCTACCTCTTTGTAGTCCTCACCTCCTGGTTCTTTCTGGGAGAGACCTTCTCCCTCCTCAGGGTGATGGGAACGGGTTTCATCTGTCTGGGAGTTTACCTCATATTCCGCAGTTAAACTGAGTGCAACGGATGAGGGCCACGGTTGAATTCTTACGCCAAAGGGTAAGGGAGGGTGGATGGCCTTTCTGGTTGGGCCTGATAGTCGTCTCTCTTCTTTTGGGCACCCTAGGTGGACTTACCCTACTCTTTCTTCACCCCTTTATGACCGTGGCTTTGGTAGTGGGCCTCGTGGGAGGGCTTTTGTTACTGCGGAGCGTGCAAATGGGGCTCCTCTTCCTCATTGGGGTGGCTACTCTCCTCCCCTTCGGAGCGATCCCCATCAGTTTGGGCTTCTACCCCACCTTTCTCGATGTGGCCCTCCTGGCGCTCTTCGGCGTCTGGCTGGCTAGGGTTCTCACTCGCACTCAGGAGGAGTTCCTGAGTTCCCCTCTCGATGGGCCCATCCTCATCTTTATCATCTTGGCTTTCTTCTCCTTCGTAGCGGGGACCGCTTATGCGGGCATAACTAAAGATGTCCTCCGCCATTTCATAGAGGTGGTTTTGGCTATCGCCCTCTACTTCGTGGTGGTGAACAGCGTCACCGAAAAACGCAGATTAAAATGGACGGTCTTGGCTCTCATGCTGGCTGGTTTCTCCTCCGCTTCTATCGGCGTCGTTTTATACCTCCTCCCTCAGGCTTTGACCGTGCGGGTTCTCTCTGTCCTTAGGATCTTCCATTACCCCTCGGGCTGGGGGGTGCTCCGTTTCATCGAGGACAACCCTCTCCTGCCCATGCGGGCTATCTCTACTTCTATCGACCCCAATGTGCTAGGAGGTCTTCTCATCCTGGTGGCCTCCCTCACCGCTCCCCAGCTATTCACGGAGCGCCCTATCTTGAAGAAGATCTTCGTGGCTCCCATTCTGGCGGTGATGCTCTCCTGTCTGCTCCTCACCTTCTCCCGGGGCGCCTTCGTAGGGTTGGCTGCCGCTTGGCTTTTCCTGGGCGCGCTCCGTTATCGGCGTCTGCTCATCGCCTTGGTCCTTGTGGGCCTCCTCATCCTAATCCTCCCCCAAACCCGCTTCTACGTCCAGCGTTTCATCGCTGCGGGTAGGGTACAAGATCTGGCCACCCAGATGCGCGTCGGCGAATATAGGGATGCCTTCAAACTCATCTCCCGTTACCCCTGGTTCGGAGTGGGCTTTGGTGGTGCCCCCAGTATCGACCTCTATATAGGGGTCTCCAGCGTCTACCTCCTCATGGCCGAGAATATGGGCTTGGTGGGGCTGGGAGCCTTCCTCCTCATCATGCTCCTCTACTTCCTCCATGGTTGGCGGGCCCGAAGAGCCTTAACCTGTGACCCCGAAGGGGAGGCCATCCTCTTGGGGCTTCTGGCGGCCATAGCAGGGGCCATGGTGGGAGGGATCGTCGACCACTACTTCTTCAACCTCGATTTTCCCCATTCAGTCTCCCTCTTCTGGCTCTATGTGGGCTTGACCATAGCGACCACCAAGGTTTACCTCCCGTCCCCGGAGCAACCATAGGGGTCCACTTTGCAGTGCCATCGCAATGGGCGTTTCTGGGTGGTGGCATCAAGGAGAAGACTCAATCTTCTGCGGCAGAGTGTAAGAGCAGAAGCTAAAGGCTCATCTAATGACCGAATCCGGACTTAGGCGGTATCGGCTATATCTCGATGAATCGGGAGATCATACCTATCAGGCGCTAGACCAACCAAGTCATAGATATCTGGGCCTGACTGGTTGCTACTTCACATTCGAGGATTACCCTGCTTTCTCGCATGCCCTTGAACAGCTTAAATATGATCACTTTGCGCGGTATCCACATCGAGATCCCGATCAGCCAATCATTCTGCACCGAAACGACATTATTAATAAGCGTGGTGTCTTTTCCCTCCTCAGAGATTCCGAAAACGAGGAGCGGTTCAATGATGATTTGTTGAAAACCTTTGGCGATGCTCGATGCCAAATCATATCGGTAGTGATTGACAAGAAGAAGCATCTGGAACGGTATGGCGATCAAGCTTTCCACCCTTATCACTATTGCCTTACAGCCATACTTGAGCGCTATTGTGGTTTCCTTAACTATTTCAATGCGAGAGGAGACGTGATGGCGGAGGCTCGAGGAGGCACTGAAGACAACCAATTGAAAAGTGCATATCGCCGTATTTACGAATCTGGCACACTCTGGCGCGATAAAGACTTCTTTCAGAACGCTCTCACTAGCAAAGAAATCAAACTCAAACGCAAGAAGGCCAACATCGCTGGATTACAGCTGTCGGATTGTCTCGCGTATCCCATCAAACAAACAATGCTACTGGAGAAAGGGAGGATAAAAGATCCAGGTGACGTCTTTGGAAAATGTGTGTATGAAGTGGTAAGCAAGAAGTTCAATCGGCAAATATATGATGGCCGTCTCTGGGGCTATGGGAAAATCTGGCTTCCGACAAAATGAAGAGGCCAGGCACGCCTGACCTCTTCACGCTAGCCCATACGGGCTATCCACCTCCGAACAATCGGATTAATTATATTGTAGCACATCTGTTCCTCAATGTCAATAGTTAAAACCTTAAAGTTTTTGAGTCAAGACTATGACCCTTCGCCCCATCATCTGGGCCGCCGTCCCCCACAAGCCCCCCAAGGGGTTCCACCCTGACCGATGACTTTACCGCTAGGAGACTATCCTGGCTAGACCAGCCCCTTCTGATATAGGTAAGGAAGCCTTTTCCGTGAACGGTAGCCCCTTTCTCAGGGAAGGGTTGCTCCAAGAGAGGTTGAACGAGCGTACCAGGTGTCTCGTCTGCGAGCGGAGATGCGCTCTCCGCGAAGGACAGTCGGGCTGGTGTAAGACGAGGCGAAATGAGGGGGGCACGATCTATACTTTGATCTACGGCGATGTCTCCTCCCTATCATCTAACCCCATCGAGAAGAAGCCCTTCTATCACTTCCACCCCGGAAGCGTGGCTTTGACCTGTGGGAGTTGGAGTTGTAACTTCGCCTGCCCCTGGTGCCAGAACTGGGATATAAGCAAGGCCGAACCCAAAAACTCAAGATATATGTCGCCTTTGGAGTTCGTGGATGAGGCTATAAGTCGAGGTTGCCAGGGGACCTCCATCAGTTTCAACGAGCCCACCCTCTCTTTCGAGTGGTCGCTGGACGTTTTCCCATTGGCCAAAGAGAGAGGTCTATACAACACCTATGTCACCAACGGCTATATGACCGAAGAGGCCCTTAACCTCTTGATAGCGGCGGGCCTCGATGCTATGAACGTGGACCTCAAAGGCTCAAAAGAGGTGGTGAGGAGGTATTGCAAAGCCGATGTGGAGGTGGCTTGGAGGAACTGTCGCCTGGCCAAGGAGAAGGGGGTACACTTGGAGGTTACAACCCTCGTCATCCCGGGGGTGAACGACGATGAGGAGGGGCTACGAGCCATCGCGGCCCGCATCCGTGACCAGTTGGGGGAAGAGACCCCCTGGCATCTGAGCGGATATTTCCCGGCTTACAGGTTCCACCAGCCCCCTACCCCCCTCGCCACCCTGGAGAGGGGCTGGGAGATAGGCAAGGAAGAGGGACTCAGGTTCGTCTATCTGGGGAATGTGCGGGGTCATCGGTACGAGAATACCTATTGTCCCCACTGTGGAGAACTCCTCATTCAGCGGTACGGTCTATGGGTGGCCGCCTACCGAATCCAAAAAGCGAAATGTCCTCGCTGTGGAGAGTCAATCCCCACAGTAGGGTAGGTGAGCGTTAGAGGGGGATATATCTATCAGCCTGTCGCGCAATTGTATGTGAAGTTATAGAGAAGGCCCTTTCCGACTGAGGACGGAAAGGGCTCTTAGTTTGTGTATCGTCCATGCCGGGGAAGAGAGAGCAGTCATTAGAGGCGATGAGAGGGCCTTAAGGTTTGGGAATAGGGCTGCAAGTGCTGTTGTTTGAGTTGACAGCATCCTCGTCTGGAAGTAGACTGGCGGTCAAACACATGGAGGGCAGTGTTTGCCGCCGTGTGCCCTCTTACTAGCTCAATCGCTTTGGTTTAGCCTCGAAGATGGGAATTGGCTGACTCATGCCTTCGACCTCTGCCAATGCTATGAAGTGAAAGTGGAATGGACAACCAATTTCCTCAGCGCGGACTCTTGCCTCGTCGGAGACGAATATCTGACCCCCACTGGCTAGATCTCGCACTCGAGCCGCTACGTTCAATGCAGGCCCTAACATCTCATCGGCTAGCAATGGGCCGAAGTGAATACCAAATCTCGCCATTATTTGATCAGATGGAGGGAGATTCCGATTGTGAGCATTCAGAGAGTCGACAGCTGCTTGAGCAGCTCGCAGTGCGCTACACACATCCTCAAAGATAGACACAGTTGCGTCTCCGCCGGTATGATGTCCCTCTCCTCTATAGTGTTGCGCTGCTTCGAGGATTATTTTCCTTTGCAATAGTGTTGCAGCAGCGCCGGCTGCAAGGTGTCGCTCCATAGTTGAGGTTGACTCGACTTGATCTGTCATCAGTACTGCTCGATTGACAACCCTGGTTTGAATCTGCCTCTGCTGTTCAGAATACTTTTCCAGCAATGACTCGCCTCTAGTTTGTATGTCTTGAACGTGAGCTGTCCGAGCATATTGTGTACGCAATGGGGGACTCACAAGTTTGCCAATCGCAAGGATAGAAATATATGTGTCATAAGGGCCGAGCCGCACACTTGAGCTTCCAGTGTTTCCCAGCGTGCACAAGAGTGTACCGGACCAGCCAGGGCTGACGAGCCCTGTATTTGACAGGATTCCGTGCAATGATAATCTACTTAGAGGTAGCATAATTCCGAAGATGTCTTCTGCGAAAGTGAAGTTTTCTGCGGTTAATACCGTGGCTTGAGCGCCGGGAGGAAGTTCGAGATAGGCTCCATGCTGGAGTTTCAATTCCTTGGATGGCGCGGAAGTCAAGTCAATCGTATCTTGTCTCCCCTCCCATTTATGGAAAAGCCACTCATCTCGAAAGGCAAGGCGGTAACCCACTGCCGTCAGGGCCGACTCGTTGAATGGCTCAATTTTGAGACTCCCAGTTCTGAGAAGTTCCAGAATATCTCTGTCCGTGAGGAACATTAGTATTCCTCCCTCACCTTGGACTCGGCAGATTGTCAATTGGTGAGATCAATGGCGGCAAACTTGTCCCAATACCCCCTGCCCTACATACTACTTTACAACAACTTCTTTTTCGATGCAATACTATCACACGATGTACAGTGTTGCCTGGCGTGTGTCATAGCAAAGTGAAACGCCTGACCCACTTCGGTGTCGCGCCGTTGCAACGCTCATAAACGCCCCTGTGGGTGGCCGCCTACCGAATCCAAAAAGGGAAATGTCCTGAATGTGGGAGGGCGATACCGATAGTGGAAGGGCTGACCAGGCGATTGGCTTGACCGCCAGGTCGATATTCTACCCCTCCTCTACAGCGGCAGCCCCAACATGGTGAAGACCCCTATTAGTTTTAGCCCTACATAGACATATAGTAGGGCTAAAAGGATCTTCAGTCGCTGTGGCGATACCTTATGGGAGGCGATGGCCCCCGCCTGGGCCAGGGGGATGCTGGTTACCACCAGGGAGAGCCAGGCGATCAGGTTGAGACAACTTAGGCTCCAGACTCCTCAGCCATAGCCTCTTTGAGCCTGGAGATGACCTCCTTTATGGAGGGTATGCGTCCTGCACAGACCAACTCCTCGTCTATCACCAGGCCCGGTGTGTACATGATGGGATATTTACGCATCTCATTGTAGTCGGTGATGTGCTCTATGGTGGCTTCTACATCCAACATCTCTAGGGCATCCACGGCCACTTGCTCCACGAGATAGCAGTTGAGACAGCCTGGCCCCAGAACCTTAATATGTAACATTACCCCTCCTTGTGAGTCCTGGCACCAATTCAGGTACAAGAATCAGACGATAGTGATTTCCGGCTTCACGATCACCTCGCCCTTGATAGAGTTGGCAACCAGACTGTATTTGGTCGCCGATTGAAGAGCCCGTCTCACGCGTTTCTCCTCGGTACCTCTGACCCTTATCTTGGGCCAGAGGGTAACCTTGGTGAAGATCTCCGTGCGGTCTAACTCTATCTTCTTCTCCCCCTCAGCCTTGCACTCGTAGGAGATTAAATGAATCTTGAACCGCTCCGCGGCCCAAAGGAACATCATCATTACGCACATATTGGCCGCCGCTACAAACGCATCCTCAGGGGTCATGACTCCAGCATGGCCATGCAAGTCCGGAGGAGCCGAGAACTCCATCTCTGGCCCGTTGCCGCATTTGAGATGGCCCCAGTGCTCCCCCTTCCAAGTCACCGTCGTCTCATAGGTGTAGGTGGCCATCTATCCCCTCTTACGGCGGCAGAACTTCTCATATTCTTCGAGGAGAGCAGCCTTGTACCTCTCCTCCGCGCTAGGCGGAACATGGTTGTATAGTTTGACGGTCTTCATTAGATCCTCATCGAGACCGGGCCCGTCCTGACGACCTTCCTGGTAGAACTGCTCGAATATGGGCTCCAGTGCGACCAGGCCCACAGACACACCGCCAATCTTGACCTGGGTGATGGGGATACCCGAGGCGCAAGCACATGTCGTCCCCGCACCGGCTGGCGCAGTCGCTACCTTCGGCGCGGCTGCAACAATTCTCTTCGCTCCAAGGATGCCCTCCACTTGGCTTACGATCTCCTGGGCCACAACCTCCGCCGCTCGCTGGCCTGCTTCATCCAGTTTGTGCCTGCCCTCGCCCGGGGAGAGGCCTCGCATCTGCAGCAACTTATCTACCACGAGGTAACTAGAAACAGGACCACTGTACTTCTCCGTAGCCCTCTTAGCGCATAGTTTCTCGCAGCCATCGACGGCGATGGTAGGATAAAACCGGGCGAAGGCTCTCTCCCGCTCGTCCCCCGACAGGAAGAGGGGGAGACAGAGGGTGACGGTATCTTCAGGTCTCACTTCCTCCAAAACCATGCGGGCCGCTACGCGAGAGATAGTCCCTTCCGGGATCTCCTCGCCGGCGCAGGCGATGATCCCTACCTTCTTCTTCGGTAGATCAACCATCTGTCATCTCCTCCTTCATCTTGACGGTATCGACCTGCGAGGCTACCTTTTTAGCGAGGATGCGGGCTAACTTTCGCCCCGCCTCTCCCAGGTGCAGCACTGACCTCACTTTCAGTTCAGGGTGCTCCCGGTAAGTATCTACCACCCTGAAGTTGGCCACGCTACGACCACCCACGCTTTTCACGTTCTCCTCTGCGCAACCCTTGGGACATCCATCAATGGTGATCACCGGATGGCTCCGGACACGCTCCTTCGCTTCCTCATCTCCCAAGGTCAGAAGCGAGAGACAAAGGGTCTCCGTCTCCTCCGGTCGCAGTTCTTCCACCACCATATACATGGCCTCCCGCCCTACCGAGCCGAAGGCCTTCCCAATTCCGCTACAAGGGATGATCAGCACCTTGTTATCCTCTTTTCGGCTCACCGCTCCCTCGCCTCCTCCTCGGCTTGAGATTTCATCACTTCGAGGTATTCCTCTGCGGTCAGAAGGTTCTCCCGATCACTTTCAAAACCACTCATCTCTACGAGAACGAGCCAGCCCTCGCCGTAGGGGTCTTCATTGATCAACTCCGGCTTTACCTCCACCTCTCTGTTCGTCTCTTGAACAACCCCAGAGACAGGAGAAGTGATGGTCACATCGGCCTTGATCGTCTCGATGCTCCCCATCTCCTGCCCCTGCTTCAAGGTGGTGCCCACCTCGGGGAGGTTGACGAAGGCCACATCACCACTCTTCTGCTGGAGGAAGTCACTCACCCCAACTTTTCCAATACCGTCCTCTACCTGCACCCATATCCCCTCTTTTGTGTAGTAGCAACCCTTCTTCACTTTGAAGACGAACTTGTCTACTTGGGCTTCCAAGCACTCTATCTCGACCATGGATCTCCTTTCTCGTCAACTAGAAGGCCGATAAAGCCTAATCCGTGTTTGAGTTTCGAGGTATCACCCACTGCTATTAGACCGCTTCGAGAGGCTATTCAGCCAGACTCCCCATTAGGCTTTCTTTCGCAGTCAAAGCATAAGTCCGTCTCCCGATTGGTCCAATATTCCTTTCCGCAGAGGGGACACCTCGTCTGTCGTAAGGAACCCCTTCTTTTCACCTTGGGCTGCAATTCAGGAGGAAGATTCGCAAAGGGGAGCCCTTTGCAACCGCAAGAGAAAGCTCGTTTCCCCATTCAAACCTCTGCTTGCAGATTCGACGGCACGAGCGATGCCAAAGCCTCAGTAGCCTCAACCAGTTGCTCGCGCGCGATAGAGGATAATAGATCCAACGCCTCAAAGACCCTCTCATCGCTCACCCGGTAGAGGATCCTCAGCCCTTCCCGGCGATTGGTCACCAGATTGGCCCTCCGCAGGACGGCTAGATGTTGGGAGATGTTCGCTTGGCGGAGATCGAGGGCCGGCTCCAGTTCGCAGACACAAACCTCCCCCTCCCGAAGCAAGGAGAGGATGGCGAGACGAGTAGGGTGAGCCAAGGCTTTTACGGTTCTGGCTAGTAAGCGGTAGGCGTCCCTCTCCATTTGGCCCCCTATTTTGATTAGCATATTAGAATAACCGCATAACAATTATATCTCCTTTTCCTCCCTTTGTCAATTGCCTTGTGCTTCCTTTTGGGGTAATATATGCAAGCACAGTGAGTTAAAGGCATCATGTTTGAGTTCTTCTTCTGTCCCCAATCTGTGGCCATCATCGGCGCTTCTCGCGATGAAGAGAAGTTAGGCTATGGCGTCTTGAAGAACCTCCTCCAATACGGCTACAAAGGCAAGGTCTATCCCATCAACCCCAAGGCTGACGAGATCCTGGGTCTTAGAGCCTACCCTAGCGTCCTCGATCTCCCCGGGGAGATCGATATGGCAGTGGTCGTGGTTCCGGCTCCCATAGTGCCCCGGATCTTGGAGGAGTGTGGGCGGAAGGGGGTGCGGGGGGTAGTGATCATCACCGCTGGCTTCCGGGAGGTGGGTGGTGAAGGGCTGAAGGAGGAGAAGAGGTTGGCAGAGATAGCCAGCCGCTACGGTATGCGCATCATTGGCCCCAACTGTCTGGGCGTTATAGACACCCTCTGCCCCTTGAACGTCACCTTCGCCCGGGGGATGCCCGAGCAAGGCGATATCGCCATCATGTCCCAGTCGGGGGCTCTCTTGGCCGCCATATTGGACTGGGCGATCGGCGAGAAGGTGGGCTTCTCCCGCTTTGTGAGCCTGGGGAACAAGGCAGATATAAACGAGATAGACATGCTTGAGGCTTGGGGGGATGATCCCTACTCCAAAGTCATCGCCGCTTACCTGGAAGGCATCATAGACGGCACCCGGTTCATGGAGGTAGCCAGCCGGGTCAGCCAGAAGACCCCCATCGTCATCATCAAGGCGGGGACCACGGAGGCCGGCGCTCGTGCTGTCTCCTCTCACACCGGGACCCTGGCTGGCTCCGAGAAGGCTTACGATACCGCCTTGCGCCAATCAGGGGTGGTGAGAGCCAACTCGGTGGAGGATCTCTTCGACTACGCCTTCGCCTTTTCCCAGCAGCCCTTGATAAGGGGCCAACGGATCGCCATCGTCACCAACGGCGGAGGAGCGGGGATTATGGCTTCCGATGAGGTGGAGCGGGTGGAATTGAAGATGGCCCCCTTAACTCAAGAGACGGTAGACCGGCTGAAGGAGAGGTTGCCCGCTGCGGCCAACGTCTACAACCCCATAGATTGCCTTGGAGATGCCGACGCCAAGCGGTATCGATACGCTTTGGATACCGTCCTTCAGGATGTTAACGTGGATGGAGTTATCGCCATCTTCCTCTCCCAGGTGGTAATGCATGTGGAGGATATAGCGGAGGCGGTGGGCGAGACGGCGAAGAGGTATGATAAGCCGGTGTTAGCTTGCCTCATGGGCGGGGAGATGACCGAGCCAGGGAGAGAGGTTCTGCGCCTTTACGGCATACCCAACTATAACTTCCCGGAGCGGGCGGTGAAGGCGATGCTGGCTATCTACAAAAGGAGGGAGTTCTTGGACCGTCCCCTGCGAGAGATTGAGCGGTTCGAGGTCCACTCCCCATGGGTGCAAGAGCTCTTCGAGCGAGTCCGTTCTGAGGGAAGGCTTACGGTGGGAGACGCTGAGGCGCGCAGGGTGATGGAGGCTTATGGCATCCCCTTGCCCCAGTCGGTATTGGCCAGGAACCCAGAGGAAGCGGTCGAGGCGGCTGAAAGGATCGGCTACCCGGTAGCCATGAAGATAGCCTCTCCCGATATCTTACATAAGACGGACATCGGAGGGGTAAGGCTCAATATAAGGGGTCCCAATGAGGTTAGGGATAGTTTCGACCTTTTGAACTATCGAGCCCTGCGATTCATGCCGGAGGCTGAGATATGGGGAGTGCTGGTTCAGGAGATGGTTGAGGGTGGCTATGAGGTGCTGGTGGGGATGAGCCGCGACCCACAATTTGGCCCCCTCTTGGCTTTCGGTTTGGGTGGGATCTACGTGGAGGCCCTCAGGGATGTGACCTTCCGCATCGCTCCGGTGGCCCGCTGGGAGGCCAGGGAGATGCTCTCCGAGATCCATGGCTATACTCTGCTGCGGGGCGTCCGAGGGGAGAGCCCAGCAGACCTGGAAGCGATCGTAGATTGCATCCTGCGGGTCTCTCAACTGGTGACCGATTTCCCAGAGATCGTAGAACTGGATATAAACCCCCTTATAGTATGCGAGGAGGGAAGGGGAGCGGTGGCTGTTGATTTGAGGATGGCTCTCCAATGATTAAGGAGGCCTTATCGGTGCCTCGGTCACGAAGGAGGAGAAATGGCTGAAAAGGCGGTGGCGGTATATGTGACCTCAGCGGAGACCTTCTCCGGCAAGAGTTCGCTATGTGTAGGGTTGGGTTTGAGGTTCCGCCGCGACGGGTTTCGCGTGGGCTATATGAAGCCCATAAGCAGCACGGCCAAGCGGATAAAGGGGCGCGTCATAGATGAAGATGTGGAGTCCATCAAGGAACTCTTTCAATTAGAGGAAAGTTCAGAGATCCTGGTCCCAGTCTGCCTTGACCCCCTCACCCTGGAATCGATCCTCAAGGGGGAGAGGATAGACATAAAGGAACGCATAAAGAAAGCCTACGAACAGGCGTCTAAAGATAAGGACGTAATGCTTTTGGGAGGCGGAGCCTCCCTGACTGATGGAGCCTTGGTCGGTCTCCCATCTCAAAAGGTAGCGGAACTTCTGGGGGCCTGGGAGTTGGTTATCATCAGATATGAGGACGATCTATCCCTGAATAGCCTGCTCCTGCGCCAGGAGGTCTTTGGCGGATCGATGTTGGGGGCTGTCCTCAACGCCGTCCCTAAGCGGAGGCTCGAATACGTGCGGAGGACGGTCAGGCCGTTCCTCGGGGATCGGGGGATAAAGGTCTATGCTATCTTGCCAGAAGAGCGGATTCTTCTCTCCATGAGTGTGGGGGAATTGGCGGAGGTTTTGGGGGGACGGATACTCAACTCTCCGGAGAAGGCGGATGAGTTGGTGGAGTATCTGATGATCGGGGCTATGAGCGCGGATAGCGCCCTCTCTTACTTCCGCCGGAAGCCTGACAAAGCGGTCATCACCGGCGGCGACCGGCCGGATATCCAACTGGCAGCCTTGGAGACTTCCACCAAGTGCCTAATCCTCACCGGCAACCTCTATCCCAACGCCGTCATCCTGGCGCGGGCGGAGGAGTTAGGGGTGCCCATGGTTTTGGTGGGCCAGGACACGCTAACCGCGGTGGAGATCATCGAGCGCTACTTCGGGAAGACTCGTTTCCACCAGAAGAAGAAAATCGAGCGCTTCGAGAAACTATTGGAGAAACATTTCGACTTCGAGGGGCTATACAAGGCGCTGGGGTTGAAGAAGCCTTAGGCATTACACCTGCTTCTTGGGGGCTAAGGGATTTCGCTAGAGCAATCGCCGTCTTTCTTTTGGTGGAGTGAACGGGATGGATGCTGAATTCATCGAAAAGCTACTCGGAAGGAAAGAGGGGCAATTCTTAGAGTTCAAAAGCTCCTACGAGAGGCCCACAGGCAGATTAGTAAAGCGGCGGGATGCGAAGGAGGTAGCGAAGGATATCGCCGAGACCCTCAGCGCCATGGCCAATGCTGATGGTGGTACGCTGCTTGTTGGAGTGGAAGATGATGGAAGTGTTTCGGGAGTTGATTATCCCAGCGACAAATTGAACCTGCTTTTGGAAGCATCTAACACCCTCATTCGGCCCGCTCTCGACCCTAAGATTGCACGTTCTCTTTATCAGGATAGACTCATCCTCGCGTTTGAAATTGGATACAGTTTTGACACTCACCAGCTCACTGACGGCCGATATCTGCTTAGAGTGGGTGATAAGAACATGCCTTTTCCAGCGGAGAAGATTAGCGCTCTCAAACAGGCCAAAACGGGGACCCTGTACGAGAGGCAGTTTGTTCCTGAAGCTTCCCTTGATGATCTTGATTGGCAAATTGTGGGGGAATTTAGGGAGTTCGTCAAAGATCCACGCCCCTCACAAGAACTTCTGCGAGATGAATATCACCTCATAGACTTTCGCGATGCCAAGCCATATCTTACCATAGCAGCCCTTCTCCTCTTCGCCAAAGATCCCCTCAAGTGGCACCCTAGGTGTGGCGTTGATTTTGTCAAGTTTGAGGGGACGGAAAGGAGATATGGAGCCGAGATTAATATTGTAAAACGGGTGAGAATAGAAGAGCCTCTCCTCAAACTAATACCCAAGGCTTACGCAATCATTAAAGAACATGTGAAAGAGAGAGTAGTTCTACACGACCTATTCTTTCGTGAGAGGTTTGAGTACCCTGAATTCGCTTGGCAGGAAGCGCTGGTTAATGCCGTAGCCCACCGAGAATACAGCCTGACCGGAAGTTCAACCGAGGTATGGATGTTTGATGATCATATGGAGATTAGGAGCCCCGGAAGGCTTCCTGACCCTATAACGTTAGATCAGCTCGTGCGGAGGGAACGGGTACATTTCTCAAGGAATCCTCTTCTCGTACGGGTTCTCACTGACCTCGGCTATATGAGGGAACTGGGGGAAGGGATCCCCCGAATGTTCGATGAAATGGAAAAGAACTTCCTACAACCTCCGGAATTCAAAGAAGAAGCTTTTATGTTTTCTGTGACGTTGAAAAATATCCCCATCTTTGACCTAGAAATGCAAAGGTGGCTGCTGAGATTCTCGGACTATAGTTTGAATTTACGTCAAATGCGCGTACTCGCCTATGTGCGGCAATATGGGAGTGGTAGCTTTACCAACCGTATGTATCAAAAGATCGCAGAAGTGGATAGGGATTGGGCATATAGAGAGATAAGAGAAATGATGCGGGCAGGTATAGTAATAAGGCCCCGAGGGAAATATAGATATCTAGTCTTAGAACCAACAGAAGCTATCCCATTGCTTGAGGAAACGGTTCAAATTGGTAAGATTGCACTGGCTAAGGGTTTTGTCACTAATAGCGATGTAAGAAATGCTCTCGGCTTCACAAGACATATAGCCCAGAAGACACTGAGGCAGTTAGTAGACCGGGGGCTTCTTGAACTCTATGGAAGGGGACGCGGGGCCAAGTACAAACCTACAGTTAGCTTCAGGCAGATTTTGAGGGGCGTTAAAATGCGCCGAGGAATTGACAATTAGCGCATTTCTGAATAGCGCAATTAGGACATTAACTTAACTAGACAACGTTCAAAAATTTCACTTCTCAAAGGAGTGCATACCATGACCATGATAGAAGACATATACGCGCGGGAGATCCTCGACTCCCGGGGCAACCCCACGGTGGAGGTGGAGGTGCTCCTCATCAGCGGGGCTGTGGGGCGGGCCGCGGTTCCCTCCGGCGCCTCCACCGGTCGCCATGAGGCCCTCGAACTCCGCGACGGCGACGAGAAGCGTTACGGGGGCAAAGGGGTGCTTAAGGCGGTAGAAAATGTGAACGAGAAGATCGCCCAGGACCTCATCGGCTGGGATGCCCTCGATCAGGTGGGCCTAGACGCTTTTCTCGTGGGGCTGGACGGCACGCCCCATAAGTCGAATCTGGGGGCCAACGCCACCCTGGGCGTATCTTTGGCTGTGGCCAAGGCAGCGGCCAACGCCCTGGATCTGCCCCTCTATCGCTACCTGGGAGGCGTAGGAGCCAATACCTTGCCTGTTCCCTTTATGAACATCCTCAACGGGGGGAAACATGCCGCCGATTCCACCGACCTCCAGGAGTTCATGATCGTGCCCGCTGGAGCGCCCACCTTTAGCGAAGCCCTGCGCTGGGGAGCGGAAGTCTATCGCACTCTAAAGGCGGTGTTAAAAGAAAAAGGCTATAACACCAACGTAGGTGATGAGGGCGGCTTTGCCCCATCATTGGGCTCCAACCAAGAGGCGGTCGAGGTGATCCTGGCCGCCATAGAGAAGGCGGGCTATAAGGCCGGAGAGGATATATATATCGCTCTCGACCCCGCGGCCACCGAGTTCTATGAAGAGGGGGCATACCATCTGAGGAAGGAAAGGCAGAAGTTGACTAGCGCCCAGATGGTCGATTTCTACGCCCATTGGGTCGAGACCTACCCCCTCATCTCCATCGAAGATGGCTTGGCGGAGGATGATTGGGAAGGCTGGAGGTTTCTTACCCAGAGGCTAGGCGACCAGACTCAGATCGTGGGCGATGACCTCTTGGTAACCAACGTTCAACGTCTAAAGCGCGCCATCGAGGAGGAGGCAGCCAACTCTATCCTCATCAAGGTGAACCAGATAGGGACTCTTTCTGAGGCTATAGCGGCCGTGGAGATGGCTGGGAAAGCGGGCTGGACGCAGGTCATCTCTCACCGCAGCGGGGAGACCGAGGATACCACCATCGCCGACCTAGCCGTGGCCCTCAACACCGGACAGATAAAGGCCGGAGCCCCCTGCCGAAGCGAGCGGGTAGCCAAGTACAACCGGCTCCTGCGCATCGAAGAGGAGTTGGGCGACGCAGCGAGGTACCCTGGCGTAGGGGCGTTCAAACTAGGTTCCTTGTAGCGTCCGAGTTTATCTCGGACGAACATGTCGCAGGTAGACTGCAACGCTATGTAAGCCTCAGGGCTTAGCGATGAGGAGCGGCCGTGAGCCAAGGAGCCTCGCTCTATTGTGCCAGGCTGGCAATCAGTCGGGCAGCCTTTTCGGCCGCTTGCGGATGTGCCAGTTGCCAGGCTGCCTCTCCCATCTGCTCCACGGTTCCAGGGGAGGCTATGAGTTCCCTCAGAGCAGCCACGGCCTTCTCCGGCTTGGGGGTATAGATTCCGGCCCCACTTCGGACCACATAATCCACGTTCGCTTCCTCCTGACCTGGAATGGCACTGGTTATGATCAGGGGAAGACCGCAGCCGAGCGCCTCAGATATGGTGCTCGGCCCGGCTTTGGTGATAATACAATCGGCAGCCTGCATCAGCGCAGGCATCTTCTCCGTGAAGCCGGTGACGTGTATGGGGATCTCCCAGGCCCTCTCTTCCAGTCGGTCCTTTAACTTTCGGTTTCGACCGGCCACCACTATGAGTTGCATCTCCAGCCTGGCTTTGGCCATCGCTTCGACCAACGCCCAAAGGTCACCTATCCCCTCTCCGCCGCCGGAGATGAGCACGGTGAAAAGATCGCCTTCCAACCCTAACTCAGCCCTCACGGTATCCCGGCCGGCAACTCTCTTAGTGAAAGCCAAGCCCACAGGCAATCCCACGACCTTTACTTTCTCCCCTGGAATACCCCACTTCAGGGCTTCCCTGCGCGCCTCCTCGGTGGGTGCAAGGCAGAGATCCACCTCAGAGCAGACCCAAAGGGGATGAACCCTCACCAGATCGGTGATCATAGTAACCATTGGGACTCGCCTCGTCCGCCGTAAAGCCCAAACGGTGAGATGGTTTGCCAAAGGATGGGTGGAGACGACCACGTTGGGGTTTGTCGTCCAGAGAAGGCTAATCAGCCTCTTGAAGAAAAGCGGTTTAAGGCATCTAAGGAGAAACCCGGTGCGCCATTGGCCTTCGGTGAGACGATAGAGGGCGTGCCAAATAAGGGGCGCACGGTTCACCAGAGGGCCATAGAGCCGACCGATGCGGTTGAGGGGCGAGGGTAGACCTTGGGCTATGAAATCAACGATGGAAACCTCAAAATGAAAAGGCTCCAGAGCCTCCGCCAGGGCCAGAGCCACGCTCCGATGACCACCGCCGACATCAGAGGTAAGAATGAGGATTGAGGGTTCCATGATCTACGTCTTCTACATTGATACCTTGGATAGGTTATATCTGCTGCTCCTTCGCCACCTTTGGGCGCTGCCTAGACCCTTGAAAATGGGAGGCTAGGAACGGTTGCCGAACCAAGTATATCATATGAACACATCGTTAGAGAATAGCCGGCTTCTGGTGCCTATGGTATCTTGTCAACATTACTCGTACGGAGGTGCAACGATGAGAGGACTACCCCCTTCTTATCGGCGGTTCGAGGAGGAATTCTCCCCGGTTTGGGAAGCGTTCGACAACTTGGGGAAGAGATGCCACTAGGCA
>DFBK01000054.1:0-20997 GCA_002366595.1 Anaerolineales bacterium UBA3082
TAGCCGCGCGTTCTCGATGGCTATGGCCGCCTGGGTGGCGAAGGTGGTCAGAAGCGGGATTCGGTCACTGAAAGCGTAAGGGTTGAGGCTGTGGACAAACAAAACCCCCAGTATTTTCCCCTTGATCATGATAGGCACGCCAGCATAGGATTTGATCCCCGCGTCCACAAGGGCCGGGTTATGAGTGCCATCATCTAAAACCTGATCAACAATCACCGCTTCAGCAGTGTTGATTATTCTCCTGGTGACGCCGCGCGGTCGGGCCCTGAGGTGTAGAGAGGTGATACCCTTAAAGTCTTCCACGCTTGTGCTAAGCCCACCATCTTCATCGACTAACACCACACTGGTGTAGGCTGAATTGGCCACCTCTCCGGCTAGAGAAACGATTTTGGTCAGCACATCCTGGATGTCGAGGGAAGAGGCGACGACTTGTGAGGCCTTGTTCAGGTTGAAGAGTTCTTCCACACGCCGCTGCTCCTTCTCGTATAGCCGGGCGTTCTCGATGGCCACACCGATCTGGTTGCCGATAGAAAGAAGCAAGTCAACATCCAGTTGGCGGAAATGATGCAACTGGCGGCTAGTAACGGTCAACACACCCTGTATCTGCTGCTTGGAGCGGAGAGGGATGCTGGCCAGGGGCCTGTATCCTTCCTCCACCACTACTGTCGGTGCGTTGGGTTGTTTACAGAGGTCGTCTGTGATCATAGGGTTACCAGATTCCGCCACCCTGGCGGAGATGATGCCCTTGGCCACTGCATGCTGGAACTCCTCGGACAAGCCACGATGGTGCTTCATCTCAAGTTCGCCCGTTTGGATATCCTTCATGTATATGGCGCCAGATTCGAACTGCAAGGTCTCCAATACCTTATCCAAGGCAGCGCTCAGTACGGTATCTAAATCCAGGGATCGGCTCACTGTCTGGGCAATGGTGTTGAGAGCCGCTAACTGCTCGCTGCGGCGTCGTATGTCCTCCTCCGCCCGCTTGCGCTCGGTGATGTCGCGCACAATGCCCCGGAACCCGGCCGGCTCACCTCTGGAACCACTTATCAGAGATACTGATGTCTCAACGGACCTCCTGGTCCCGTCTTTTTGGATAATCTCATAACCGAATATCTTAGCCGGTTTGCCTGTTCGATAGACCGCATTAAAGGTTTGATACACTGCCTTGGCGGTCTCGTCATCCATGTACTGCCTATTATTCATACCCATCATTTCCTCTCTGGAATACCCATTTATTCTACAGAGAGAATCGTTGAAGAAAGTGAGATTTCCCGCAATGTCTACTTCAAAGTAACCGTCTTCGATGTTCTCAAGAATCGTTCGATATTTCTCCTCGCTCTCCCTTAGCGCCTCCTCCGCCCGCTTGCGCTCGGTGATGTCGCGGAATATCCCGAGAAGCACTTTTTGGCCCTCAAGTTCAAAGATGCTGGCTTTGATGGCCACGTCTTTGATTTCTCCCCTTTTTGTAATGACCTTTGTTTCCAGAACTTGCCCTTCCTTTTCTTTGAGGTGCTGTTTGAAAGTCCTGCTAAGTTCTCCTTCGATTTCTTCTGGAGGATGGAGAATCCGCTGGTGTTTACCAACAAGTTCTGATTTCTCTCTGCCAACCAATTCTAATGCCACACGGTTACAGTCAACTAATATACCCGTTTCAGCATCAGCGATGAAGATAGCATCCATTGCCTCCTCAAATTGCTTTTTGTATCTTTCTTCTGATTTTCTTAAAGCCTCCTCCGCCCGCTTGCGCCCGGTGATGTCGCGGGCGATCACAAGATTGGCGGGTTTCCCCTGATAGGTGATTACACCCGCGTTCAATTCAGCATATACCTTGCTGCCATCCTTGTGCCTAAGTACTGTCTCGTATATCGGCGCGACATCTTCACCTGCCATACGCCGCTTGTACCGTTCGACCACTTTGGGAAGCTCGTCGGGATAGATATAATCGGTAAACAGGGTGCCAATTACCTCTTGAACGGAGCCACCCCACATTTCCGCCAAACGTGGGTTGACATATTTTACTATCGTGTCCTGAATAATAGTGATACCATCAGTCGCTCGCTCAACCAGGTTGCGATATTTCTCTTCGCTCTCCCGCAGCGCCTCCTCCGCCCGCTTGCGCTCGGTGATGTCTCTGCCGATGCCCAATATCTCAACTATCCTTCTCCCTCTCTTGACTGGCCTGCCTAGTAGTTCAAGGGGCACTCTTTCACCCTCTTTGGTAATCATTTCAATTTCGATGGGAGGAGTCTCCTTCCCTCTAATCGCCTTCTGGAATACGTTGAGACAGACGGGGAGATACTCTAGGGGAAGGAGTTCCCTGAAATGCTTGCCTACCAGTTCTTCTTTTGTGTAACCTGATATTCTCTCCCCGGCGGGGTTCACGAAGGTGAACCGGCCGAGCAAATCCAGGGTGTAGATCGCATCCCCGGCGGTTTCTACCAGGGCTTTGTACTTCTCCTCAGTCCTCACGCTTTCGTCTTTCTTTTCACCCTTCGTCATGATGCCTTAACCCATCCTGAGCCATGCACTTTTCCATCAAGTTAACCCTTTAACAAATATAATAGCAGATTTTGACCCTCTTGGCGATATAGTATCTTGCCTATCAGAGTGATGCAGTTGCCCTCAGCACCAGGGCTGAGATGTCATCCAAAGAAAAGCCTGCTTCCCAAGGCGCTCCTGAAAGCAGGCATTAAGAATCCTCGCTTTCGGCAGCCTGGCGATCATAGCCCCTTGGGGCCTTAGACCCATGACTTTGCGTCCCCACCTTTCGATGGGTTTGCCCTTATCGTTGCGAGAAGCCATCAATCTATGTTCGTTTGTATCCAGTTTATCACATTTCACATTTGAGGGTCAATAGCGAAAAGGTACTAGTCTTGGCCTGAAGGTAGAATATGCTCCCGCTACGGGGAGCATAGAGTTTATAAGGCTTGGGACTTAGGATGTTTGGGTCTCTGAGGCCACCACGAAGGCTACGGCGTACTCTTGCGAGTGGGAGAGGCTGATGGCGAAATCCGTTAGCCCCAGAACAGAGGCGCGCTTTTGGGCGGAGCCGTGGAGATAAACCTGGGGCTGGCCCAGGGGGTCGGGGAGGATCTCCATCTCCGGCCAGGATAAGCCATATATCCCCGTTCCTAGGGCCTTGGAGATCGCTTCCTTGGCCGCGAAGCGAGCGGCGAGTTCCGCTACCCTCCCCCGGCAGTGGTCGACTTCGGCCCGGGTGTAGATGCGCTCCAGAAAGCGATCGCCAAAGCGCTCTAGGGCCTTGGCGATGCGCTCGATCTCTATTATATCCACCCCTACCGATAACATAGATCGCCTCTTCAGGAGGCGGCTTTTTTGACCTCGGAGATGACAGTGGGTCCTTCATACCCTCGACCCACGCCTCGATAGATGAAGCCTAGTTCGCCTAACTTCTGGGGGTCGTATATATTCCGACCATCGATGAGGACGGGCTGTCTCATCAATTCCTTTACGCGCACCATATCCAGGTGTTGGAATTCGTTCCACTCGGTGACCGCGATAAGAGCGTCGCTCCCCTCAGCCATCTGGTAGGGGTCGGAGCAGTAGGTGACATCGGGCATAATCCCCTTTGCCACCTCCATGGCCACGGGGTCATAGGCTTTTATGCGTGCTCCCTCACTGGTCAAAAGGTGGATCACCTCGATTGAGGGGGCCTCCCGCATATCGTCGGTGTTGGGCTTGAAGGCCAGCCCCAATATGCCGATGGTCTTCCCATGTAAGGTGCCTACTATCTCTCGGAGGGTCTGTATGATCAGCCTTCTTTGGTCTCGGTTGATCTCCATCACTGCTCTTAAGAGTTGGGGATGGCAGCCGTGGATGGAGGCCATATGCTCGAGGGCTTTCACATCCTTGGGGAAGCAGGAGCCACCCCAGCCCAAGCCGGCATCTAGGTAGTCCGGGCCGATCCGCTTATCATAACCCATCCCTATGGCCACCTCTTTCACATCAGCCCCCAGTTTCTCGCAGATAGAGGCGATCTCGTTGATGAAGGAGATGCGGTTGGCAAGATAGGCGTTGGAGGCGTACTTGATCATCTCTGCAGTGCGCAAGTCGGTGATCATGATGGGAGCCCTCAGAGAGAGGTAAAGTTGGGCTACCTGTTCAGCGGCCTCACGGTTGGTGGAGCCCAGGACGATGCGGTCAGGGTTGAGGAAATCGCCGATGGCCGCCCCTTCTCGCAGGAACTCGGGGTTGGAAACAACGGTGAATTCGATCTCTGGATGGGCATACTCCTCCACGATCTCGGCCATCCAGTCGCCGGTGCCGATGGGGACGGTGCTCTTGTTGACGATGATGAGGGGGTGGTCCATGACCTTAGCGATCCCCTCCGCAGCCATACGGATATATTTAAGGTCCGCCTCTCCCTCAGCACCGGAAGGGGTATTCACGGCGATGAATACGAACTCGGCCTCTTTGATCCCCTCGGGATAAGAGGTGGTGAAACGGAGGCGGCCGCTTTGGGCGTTACGTCGTACCATCTCCTCTAGGCCGGGCTCATAAAAGGGGATGGTGCCCGCTTTAAGTTTGGCGATCTTCTCCTCGTCGATGTCGACGCAGATGACCTGGTTGCCCAAGTCAGCGAAGCAGGTTCCGGTCACTAACCCTACATATCCAGCGCCGATAACAGAGATCTTTCTCATGGGAACACCTCGATTAAGAGATAGGCAAACGGTATCATATCACAGGGTTTCCCCCTTTTCAACCCTTTCCACGATCTCGGCGGCCCTCTGGCCCAAGCGAACGCTGTAGTTCATCCCTCTGTCCTGAGGGTAGATCTGGCTGGTATTGGCTAGGTAGAGCCCTTCGACGGGCGTCCAGAGAGGGGGGATCCTTTCCGAGTAGTCACAGGTTATGATGGGCTGGGCGGCGTCGGCCCGGAAGAGCCAGAGTTCCTCTACCCACGCCTCATTGAAGGCCGGGTTCATTTTCTTCAGGAAGGGGAGATAGGTGGTTAACAAATCTTGGGGAGGGAGATGGTAGTGGGGGTCATGGCGGGAAAGGTAGTTGGAGAGGTAGACGATGTGTTTGCCGTTGTAGGCTTCAGGGGGGATGAGGTTGGTCTGTTCTATGGCTCCCACAAAAGGGAAGTCGGTATCGCTTATGTTCAACCAGTATATGCGGGAGAGAGGCTCTTTCGATAAGAGAACCAGGCAGACAGCGCCTAGATACTCTACTTGACGCAAGCGGGCCACATACGCTTCAGGCAAGTCTGGGACTATCTCCAGAAAGACGAAAGAAGGGACCGTGGCTATGACTAGGGGGAAGCGATGCTCCACCGGGGTCTCCCCCTCGGTACTCTCTATCTCCAATCCTGTGACCCTGTTCCCTTCGATGATTACCCTCTTGACCGGACTGCCTGGATATATCTCTCCGCCCAGTTCGCCGATCCGTTCCTCCAGCCTATCGATGAGGCGCTGAAAACTCCCTTCCATATAGCCCAGAAGTTCCCTTTGCATCGCCGGACCACGGGAGGCGACCCGGTGTTTGAATTTGCTCCACAGCCAGGCCATGCTTATCTCATCAGCGTACTGGCCAAACTTACCTCGCAAGAGAGGGCGGAAGATCACTTCATACGGTTGTTGCCCCACGTTTCGCCTCACCCATTCCAGGGCGGTCACATTCTCCAGGTTCCGCCAATTAGCGAACTGTTGTAAGTACAAGGTGACTATCCCCGTCCGTAGCCGTTGGAGGAGGCCCAGAGGGCGGAAGCGGAGAAGATTGAGGGGGGTAACGAAGTCGTAGATCTCCCCTTCATAATAGATGCCCACCTTGGAAGGGAGCCACCGCATCTCCTCCGCCAGCCCCAGTTCCTCGATGAGGGCTATCATCTCCCTATCGCTGGTGAAGATATGGTGGTAGAACTTCTCCAGGCGCGTCCCCTCCACGGGGAAGGTGGCCGCTTGGCCTCCCAGGTCCGGTTCGCTCTCGAAGAGGGAGACCTCATGTCCCCTCTTCGCCAGTTCATAAGCCGCGGTCAGGCCGGTGATGCCTCCGCCGACGATGCCGATGCGCAATGGACTACTCCTTCTCCTTTGATACTCTGGCAAGTGTTTGACGGATCATTTCAGCCTCAGGAACGCCAAGTTGTTCCGCGATTGCTAGGCTTTGTTTGAAGAGCCTGATAGCCTCATCTGACTTGCCTTCATCCTCGGCAACTCTCCCTAGTTGGAAGAGGGATGCAGCGATGCCCGCATGGTCTTCCAGATCTCTAGAGATTTCCAGGCTTTGGTTATAGAGGTCTTTTGCGTCCTGGTAGCGGCCTTCGTGTCGGGCAATGATGCCCAGTCCATGGAGGGATTTGGCCAATAGCCATGGGTCTTCCAGAGTTCTAGCGATTTCCAGGCTTTGGTTATATAGGTCCTTTGCCTCCTGGTAATCCCCTTGGTCATGGGCGAGCATGCCCAGTTGGTGGAGGGAAATGGAGATGCCCGCTTGGTCGCCCAGACTTGTAGAGATTTCCAGGCTTTGGTTGTAGAGGTCTTTTGCCTCCTGGTAATCCCCTTGGAGTTGGGCGATGATGCCCAGTTGGTGGAGGGACTTGGCTATGCCTGCTTGGTCGCCTAGGTTCCTGTTGATTTGCAGGCTTTGGTTGCAGAGGTCTTTTGCCTCCTGGTAATCCCCTTGGACTTGGGCGATGAGGCCCAGTTGGTGGAGAGATTTGGCTATGCGCGCTTGGTCTCCGAGTTGCTCAGAGATTTCAAGGCTCTTTTGGTAGAGGCGTTTTGCCTCCTCGTAGTTACCTTGACAGTACGAGATGATGCCGAGTTCGTGGAGGGAAGAGGCGATGCCCGTTTGGTCGCCCAGATCTCTAAAGATTTCCAGGCTCTTGTTATACAGGTCATTTGCCTCCCCGTAGTGGCCTTTGTCTTGTGCAACGATACCCAGTTGGTGGAGCACCACAGCAACGTTTCGTTCGTCGCGGTCTTGCTGGAAAAAGGAAAGCGCCTTTTGGTAAGCCTCTCGTGCCTCGACGTACTCACCGCGACGGTGCTGCATTATGCCCACGTTGGTGGAAAAGCTGGCAGCCGCTGACGGGAGGTTGGCTTGGCTTGCCGCTTCGGCTGCCCGCTCTCCCCATTTTAGGGCCTCATCCCAGTAGCCCCGAACCGCTAATAGCCCTGTCGCGCCAGTACAAATCTCACCCGCTAATCTCATCACGGTTTCCCAATCCTCGGCAGCGTAGGCGTAGTCCAGGGCCGCTAACAGGTTCTCCCGTTCCTCGCCTAAGGCGTCCAAATCTTCCTTGGTGACCTCTGGGTGGGCCTCCGCGTAGGCCAGGAAGTAAGCGACGAAGCGTTCTTTCAAGGCTTCGGTGCGCTCGTCTCTCTCCAGTTGCGCCTGTGTCAGGTGCCGAGCGAGGGCCACTATCCCCAGGCGGTCGCCTTCAACGGCGGTATCCAGGAGGTCAAAGGCGGCGAGCCTGCGGATGGCCTCGTTCACCCTATCCTTGCCGTCCTCGAAGCCGCAGACGGCAGCCAGGGCCTCTCGGCTGGCGGTGGGGACAAAGAGGGCCAAGGCGAGGAGCGCCATCTGCCCATCGTCGCCCAAAAGGCGGAAGGTGCGGCCGAAGATGCGGTCTATGGTCTCGCCTTTGCCACGTGCTATATCGTCGAAGACATCCTGAGGACGCATGGCCTGCTCTAGTTGAGCCACCACCCAGCGCATGAGCATGGGGTTGCGCTCTGCAACCTCTGCAACCCGGCCCCAGTCCACTTCTTTCAGTCTCTCTGGCCGCTTGGATTGCTGGCGGCGCATTTCTAGGAATTGTTGCGCCTCATCTGGCCTCATGGGTCCCACGCGGATATTCTGGCCGATGGGAAGACTCCACCGGCTGGTAACGAGGACGGGACAGGATAGTTCGTCCAGAAAGGCGATGACGGCTGTTTGTTCCTCCTCGGCGATGGTCTCGAGGTTATCCAGGCCCAAGAGGCAAGGCATGGCCTCGGTCAGCAGTCGGTCAGCCAGGTCAGCCTTGGCATCGAGGGCCAAGGTGCGGGCCTCTTCTCGCTCTAAGTCAGTGAGGATTCTGTCCAGGAGAGTGACCAGCATAAAGTCAGGCCGTGCATCGGCAGTGTCCCAGATGACGCCGCCACTGTAGGGTTTAGGACAGAGGCGATGCGCTACCTCGATGGCCAGAGTGGTCTTGCCCACGCCGCCAGCGCCCCAAACGGTGACCAGGCCGTTGGCCCCCAGCGTCTCGCTCACCCGCTTCACCAGGTCGCGCCCCTCCCGGTCATGGCGGTCGATGAAGCGCGGCTCACGGCGACGGGGAGGCTTTGGGGTGGGACGAGACGGCTGCAGTTCTTCAAGCCTAGTATATAACCACAGGACAAAGACTAGAATCACGACGATGGGGAGGGTGGCCAAGAAGGCTACTTTAAGCCCTTTACCTGCAATGAGCATACCCGCGAAAGTACCTACGGCCAGCACAACTAGCCCACCGATGATCTCTGACCGTGCTTCCCGCAGAAGGTTTTGCAACTTGCCTATCATCCTGCGCTCCCTATGGCTCCGGGCCCGTGGCCGTGCTACCTGTGGGTGGTGAGGTGGCCGCAGGCATCACTTGCAATTCCCTCCACGTCAGGCTCTCCCGCCACATAAAGAAGAAGCCCAGGGCGGTGATGGGGAACCAGAGGGCGGCGTGCAAGACGAGGATGAAACTGGTAGCCACTTTTTGTGCCACTCCGAAGAGGCGCAGACTCCAGATGCCTGTCAACTCGAAGGTCCCCAAGTACCCCGGCGAGGAGGGGATGGAGGTGGCCAGATTGACTATGGCCGTGGTGAAAACCAAGACGTAGAAAGGCCTGTGGAAAGGGAACCCTTGCATGACGAACCAGTATTTGGCTGACTCCACCAGCCAGAGGGCTACCGAGACCAACAGGACGAGAAGGATATCCTGCCCACGACGTAAGACCTCCAGCCCCTCGATAAATCTATCTAGCAAACCCCGCACCGGCTCCTGAAAGCGGTGAGGGATTAAATGGTTGATGAACCATTCGTAGATTCGCTTGAACCTCTCTGGGGAGGAGGCGATGACCAAGAAGAGGAAGAGAGTTCCGAAGAAGAGAAGGCTGGCGAAGGGGATGATTTGACGAAGCGCCTTGTTGGCCGGGACTAAGGGCAGGGTAGCGAAGACGAAGATGAGCATGGTGATACCATCGAAGATCCGCTCCACGATGATGGTGGCTAGGCTGGCCGTGGCGCTAACGGCTTCCTTCCTTTTGAGGACATAGGCCCGGATCAACTCCCCGGCACGCAGGGGGAAGATGTTGTTCCCCATGTACCCTATCACCACCACGGGGAAGAGGTCTCTCAAAGGGAGAACCTTTATGGGGCGGAGGAGGAAATGCCAGCGGTAGGTTCGCAAGATAACGGCCACAAAGTAGACCGCCACAGCGGGGATGAGCCACCAATAGTTGGCCTCCTTTATCGCCTCTCCTACCTCATCTAGTCTCTGTCCTTTGAGGGCGAAATAGAGAAAGAGAAGGCTAATGAGTACCCCTAGCCAAAAATGGAGGCTTTTTCTCATAGCAACTAATCTTACCCCAAAAGGCGAAGAAAAGCCAAGCCCATAAAGAGAGCGAGGATGCGTCGTCCTCGCTCGAGGTTTCTACTTTTGGGGCCTCCCTTTAGCCTCTGCTTTTCTCTAGAGGGAGCATCTCTCCCAATACCCGCTCCAAGGCCATCGTATGGCTACAAACCCCTCGACGGGCGAAGAAGCCGCAATCGCAACTCCATTTCCCTCCTTGGAAAGAGACCAGGTGGGTGGCGTGGTCTCCCTCTAAGGTGACCTTAAATTCATCGAACCTTATCCTGTGCCGTTCCTCTGCGTACCGCTTCGACTTTTGGATCTTGCTTATCATTCCTGAATCCATAGTCACTCCTTTTCTAAAAGAAACACCAAGGCAACCTCAGCCCTTGGTGTTCAGACTTGTACTTCTGGTCGGCAGGTACAATCGCGTAGCCGTCCTCTCTGCATCTACTGTTACTAGTTTACCTTTCTTCTTTCAGCCTGTCAAGTCGAACTCCTGATTTTCATCTTTTGCCGATCATCACAGTAAATGGAGCAGGTTTCCCCGGCCCCTGGCCCAAGTCGCCTGCCCCCCTGGACTGCCACGTTCCAGGGCAGGCAAGGCGTGCCAGGCCGGGGTACCAGGACAGGCTGGCAGGTGCCGGGGCAGGCTGGCGTTAGATCTGGGCCAGCCGCTCCTTCAGATAGGTTATGGTCTCCACCGAGGAGGGGTTCACTCCTCGCAAGGCAGCGAGATATAGGCTCACATAATCCCCAAAATGAATGGTCGAGAGGACCTGGGAGAGGGGGCTTCTGCCCTGGGCCTCCATTGACCAGTGAGGTATCCCATATTGATCTAGCATCTCCTCGGTCACTTGGAAGCGGAGGGTGTTTCTGGGGTGGTAGAGCCGGGAGGTGAGAAGCAAGATCAGGCCCGTATCCTCTAACTCGGCAGGGTAGGGGAAGGCTTCCACGGTATTGTGATGGAGTTCCGGGAGCACCTCGAAGAAGGCGAAGCATTTGCCGTTTTCGTTGAACTGTCCCTTCCAGCGGCGAGCCACCGGTGCCAAATGCTGGGCTCCGTAGATGACGGGCAGTTTGCCCTGGAGGAGGAGGGCCAGTTGCTTCGCCGGGTTTTGGGAAGTGGGGACCTCTTCTCTCACCTTGCTGCCCAACCCCTCCACCACTTCTATCGCCTCCTCTAAATCTGGCCTGGGATCGGGGACGAAGCCGAGTTCGGTCAATATGCTCAGAAGCATGATTAGGGAAAAGCCGAGAGCAGCCCTGGGCTGGGCAAGGTATGAGAAGGTGAGGAGGTTTTCAGCCATCTGGGCTAACTTGCCATCGGTGGTGAGGGCTAAGAGTTTGGCCCCTCGGCGCGAGGCCTCCTGGAAAGCGGCAAGGGTCTCCTCAGTATTTCCCGAGTAACTGGAGGCTATGACCAGCGTGCCTTGGCCCACGAAACGGGGGAGATCGTACTCTCGATTGACGAAGATAGGCACTGGGCATAGATCTCTAACCAGGGTACGAACTAAATCCCCCCCTATGGCTGAGCCTCCCATGCCCAAGATGACCACGCTATCCGCCTGAGCATAGTCAGCGGGGAAGCGCTGGCCTTCGACGATCTCCCAAGCCTGGCGGCACTGCCAGGGCAACTCGGCGATCCGTTCTCTCATGCCTTGGGGGTCGTTTCTTTTCAGGGCACCGACATCGTCAAGATCGATCATTGGAACCTCCCGGAATCTTTCACTTGGCTGGGTTTCCTTTGTTCGCTAGATTGAGCCAGATCTTATAGACCTCGCTTCGGGGATGGCCGCTCAATTCGGCCACCTCTTTCGTCGCCTCTCGGCTGGATACCCCTTCAGCCCGCAGTTCTCTCAACGCTTCCTTGACCTTCCTCTCCTCCCAGGCCCCCTCCTTCGCCCCGGCGATGACTAGGGTGAACTCGCCCCGAGGGCGCGCCTCTTTGAAATGGGCTCGCACACAAGAGACACTCCCTCGGATGACCTCCTCATGTAATTTGGTGAGTTCCCGGGTGAGGGTCATCTCCCTATCGCCTAAGACCTCTTCTATATCCTCTAGGCTGCTCAACAACCGATGGGGCGCTTCAAAGGCCACAAGGGTTCGCTTTTCCCTAGCCATAGCCTGGAGGAAACGGCGGCGCTCTTTCCTCCGACGGGGCAAGAAGCCCAAATAGACGAAACTGTCCGTGGGGAGCCCGGAGACGGCCAGGGCGGCGATGGGGGCCGAGGGGCCGGGGATAGGGACTACAGCGATACCGGCGGAGATAGCGGCCCGCACCAGTTCGTAGCCAGGGTCCGAGATGCCGGGCATGCCGGCCTCGGAGACCAGGGCTACATCTTTCGTCTGCAAGATATCGAGGATATAGCCTAGTTTGGTTAGTTTGTTGTGCTCGTAATAACTGATGAGGGGGTTTTTGATCTCGTAGCGGGCCAGGAGCCTTCCGGTACGCCGGGTATCCTCACAAACGATAAGATCCACCTCCCGAAGGGTACGGAGGGCCCTCAAGGTTATATCCTCCAGATTGCCTATCGGTGTGGCCACTAGATAAAGGGTGCCCATTGCTCCTTACCGTCACTTAGCGATGAAAGGGAGATAGAATTTGTTTGACAAGGTGAGAGGGGTAGGTATGGAATCTGCCGATACATTGCCCGCTCCATCGATGAATTTTATCCGTAGACCTCCTACCGTCTCCCCCTCAGCGAGTTGCATGGTGATAGCATCTTGATACGGCTCAGGGTAGGTGACCACCAATACCCGATCCAAGGCCAAGTCGGCGACGCCGGTGAAGTAAGTGCGGAACTCTAGCCCCGGGGTGCCGGAGGGGTCATAGTTGTAATCGAGGTCGACGCCGAACTCTTGATAGACGTTTGGCTCCCGGAAGTCGATGCCCCGAAGGTGACGCAGCCCTAAGACGGTCTCGCCATAATCATCGACCACATCGAGGATGGCCACCTCCGCCGTGGTGGTTACATCGCTGGTTTTGAGGCGGAAGTAGGCTCGATAGGGGTGATAAGGAGGCAGTTGATGGGTATAGGGGCCGTACCAACATCCTGGACTATCCACCCCTACTCGGCCCCGCCAGGCATACCCGTTGAGGGCGCTCTGGTCGTAGACCTTGCCCCCTGAATTCACTTGGTGGGGGAGATCTTCTCCTTCCCATATCCAATCATGGCTGAAGGCCATCTTCTGGAGGCCACTTTCCCCTTCATCCGAGGCGGAGAAGAAGAGGGCCACCGTCGAGGGGTTGTCGGGGTTCTGATAGGCCCCTGCGGTGCCGGTGGGAACCACCCGGTCCAGGCCCACAAAAGCCGCCAGGCTAGAGTCGTATTGGACAAAGTTACCTGCTTGGTCGATGCCGATGGCGGCGATCTGGATCGATTCCTCGGCAAGGGGCTGATCGGGGAGGGAGGAGAGGTCCCAGAGATAACTCCAACCGTCGCTCCCGTTGGTGTCTGTGACAAGAAGGTGCCAATTTATGCCCTCTCCATCATCATAGAGGGCCCAGAAATCGACTTGTTTCATCCCGCTGTTTCCATCGCTGGCGTTGGCCACGATGAGCGCCCGATTGGTGGTGAGGTCGAAATCGGACCAGGGGAGGACTACGCTAGCCAGGGGGGGGTTCGAATCGTCTCCCGACTCCGCTGGGGCCTCCACGGTGACATCCGTATAGTAGTGAGCGAGGATCTGCTGGTAGTTCCAGCCATGCCAGGAGGCCCACCGCTGTGCCCCTACCTGGGAGAGCCCCCAGCCATGGCCGTATCGAGCATCGCCAAAGCAGACGGGGTCGTTGATGGCCTGGAGATAGGGGAACTTGCGGGGAAGGTCCTCTCGAGTGCGGGTGGGGTCGCCGTTTCGAGCGCTGTACATAGCGATGATGGGCGAGTCGAGGGGAGGGGCGCCGTCATCCCAGTTGCCGTGCCACAGATACTGCCCCCAGGTGGCATCCACTGCGGCGTCCGTCTCAGGATAGGTGTTGGGGCCCATGTACTGATAGTTGGTACAATCATCCACATCCCAGCAAGGGGAGACGGGGTGGTTTAGGGCGTAATACCAGCCGTAGGAGCGAGCGGCCACCGCTTGAGCCTTTAAGGCCTCTGGTTCCCAAGTGTGAGGCATCTCATAGGGAACTACATGCTTGACATAAGCCTCAAGTTCGAAATAGTCGATATGACCATCGGGGACATTGCGGCTCCAATTGCAGTAGGCGTGGTGAATCACCCGGATATAGTCGGGCGGCGAGAGATGTGTACTTGCTGGGAGGCCAATAGAGGGAGCAGACAAGGAAGTCCCCTTAGAGATAGGCTCTGGAGAAGTCCCCGCATTGTGGTTTTTGAGCAGAGCCTTTCCCATATCTAGAACCCATACATCCCCATCCCGCTGGAAGGCCAGGTATCGCCCATCGGGTGACCAGACGGGGGCGCTCTCTTCCCTGTTGCCGGGGGTCAGGTTGCGCAGCCTCTTGCCATCCGAGCCTACCAGCCAGATGTTGCAGGCCTGCGTTGTCCTACTACCTCTTGGGCAGCGGGAGAAAGCGATAGTCCCCCCATCGGGAGACCAACTGGGCACTCCGAAGTGCTCATTCTCGCTCTCTGCTAGGAGAAGGCCGGCCGAACCATCGGCATCGGTGACCCAGAGTTGAGATCGGAGTTGGTCCCCGACAACGATGTAGGCTAGTTGGGTGCCATCAGGGGACCAGGCAGCGGGGCCAACTAGGGCCTGGTGGGCTAAGGTTTTGGGGCTGCTTCCGTCTACCCCCTCCACCCGCAGAGTCGAGCCATCGCTTTTGACCACCCTCTCGCCTGTGGGGGATAGTTGGAAAGGACATCCTGCTGCCAGAGTCACAGCCTGCAATTCTTCCTCCCCTTGCCTATCGGCTAGGAGTAATCGTCCTCTCCGGGCGAAGGCTAGGCGGCCATCGGGCAGCCAGGCAAGGGGGCCCCCAAAATCGGCGGGGGCGATCGCCCTTTTCTCGCCGCTGTCCAGGTCTAGTAGCCACACTTGACCTTTCCCCTTGCCCTCGAAGGAGAGGTAGGCGATCTCTTCCCCATCAAGCGAAAAGACGGGATAGGCAGCGTTCTCGGTTAGTTTGGTGGTCGCTTCACTGTCGGCACTGAGGAGCCAGAGATCGAAGATGGTCTGCCATCCCTCTCCACCCTCCACCACCTCCCCCGGTCGAATGACGAGGATCTCTCTCCCGTCTGGCGACCAGGCAGCGAAGTAGGAGTGGCCATCGTCGGTGAGTCTCTTCTCGCCTAGCGCCCCTCTCTCCAGAGCCTCAGTGGATGAGGAAGCCCCTAGCAGGATCAGGAGGACGAAACACAAGATGGCGCGACTTCTGTATGGTTGTTCTTGTCCCTTCATTCTTAAGAGAAGGATACGTCCAGACTTTACTCTTGTCAACACAGGTAAAAAGGGTGGTGGGTGAGGTGGGAGGAGAAGGGCGAAACGAGAGGCTCTACTTCTATGGCTATAAAGAGCATGTGAGCGTGAACGCCCAGACGGGCTGATACCAGTCTTAGGCTCATCTACAAATTACCCTTGACATTTCCCAGAAATTTGATAAATTTGATTTTGTTGAACATCCTTTTGTGGCTCGCACCGAAAAGGGCAAAGCGGTCGAAAGCGGGGACGGAAAGGCATGGATCTAAGGGCTTTAAGGAGTCATGATCGCCAGGCTGCCGAAAGTGAAGAATTCTTCTGCCTGCTTTCAGCGGTTTGGGAGCATGTTTTTGCTTTTGGCATCGTTTCTCCTACTGTCATCCTCAGGAGTGCGGTTGGCGGAGTCCGGCTACATAAACTTGCAGGAATGTATGATGGGCAAAGGAGGGAGTTAAGGTGAGGGTCATAAAGACGAAGATTATCAAGGTCACGGAGTTTCCGACTCTTCGTGATGCTATCATCGCCAGTCTCCAAAGGAACGGGCCAATGACGAGGAAGGAGTTGCAGCGCTCCTTGCCCAATTTCACACGGGCCTACATCGGCGGAGCGTTGAGAACTCTCCCGATAGTAAGGCGGGGTGAGTATTTGGAGTTGAAAGAGACCAGCGATAGGTGACAGCCAACAAGCCTGGCTTTTCATCATCAGCTTCGTCGCCGGCTCCATCTCGGCGATCGTCTTGGGTAGAAAGAGCCTTGGAAAAGCACAATTTTCTTCCCTGAGGAGGCAGAAATGCTCAACCTCCTCGTTTTTCAAGGGTGTCGTAAAACTTGAATCTCGAGAGAGACCGTGTATAATAGATTCTATCTTTGCAAGGACAGATAAGCAAGATGATGCTAGCTAGGGGTCGGAGAGCGTTCCTTTGCCTTTTGGTCATCCTCTTTCTCTTCTCCGCTCAGCCTCTGGAGGCTGCTCTTGGGGCGGAGGGGACGATCATCCATGTGGTAGAGCGGGGAGAGACCCTCTCGGTCATCGCCGCTCACTACGGAACGACGGTGGAGACCATCGTCCAAGCCAACGGCATCGCCAACCCCAACCTCATATATGTGGGCCAGCGGCTCACCATCCCCACTCAGGGGTCGGTGGCTCCTGAAGAGAGTTACGTTGTGCAACCAGGCGACACTCTCAGCGCCATAGCCGTTCGCTTCGGGACGACGGTTTCGGCCATAGCCCAGGCTAATGACATCTCTAACCCCTCCCTCATCTACCCCGGTCAACGGCTCACCATCCCCTCGGCCGTCCAGCAGCCATCGGAGTTGCCTACGCAGGCCCAGGTGCATGTTGTACGCCCCGGGGAGTATCTCTCTCAGATCGCTCGTCTCTATGGCACCACCGTCTGGGCTCTGGCCGTGGCCAACGATCTCTCTAACCCCTCTCTCATCTACTCTGGTCAGCGGCTCATCATCCCCACTCAGTCGGCAACGCTGCCTGCCCCTATCAAGGTGGTGGAGTTCGTACCACCTCGGGTGACCCAGGGACATACCCTTCTCCTCAAGGTGCGGGCTGAGGAGGAGGTAAGTCTGGCGGGGAGCATAGATGGCCGGAGCCTCACCTTTACTGGGGCAGGAGGGGAGTACTGGGCTTTGGCTGGATTTCCCCCTTGGAGCGAGCCGGGAGCCCACCCTTGGTCTATAGTGGCTACCGACAACGAGGGTCGGGCCGTGGAAGCCTCAGGTTATGTGGTGGTGACGGCGGCTGAGTTCCCCATTCAATATATAGACTTGCCTCCTGAGCGGGAAGGGCTCCTGGACCCGGAACTGGTGCAGGCGGAATGGGCACGGGTGAAGGCTCTCTTCGTTCAGGTGACCCCCTCCAAATTGTGGCGAGGGCGGTTTCTTCTGCCCGTCGAGGGGGAGGTCTCCTCCCTCTTTGGCACCCGCCGCTCCTATGAAGGTGGCCCGGTGGCCAGTTACCATATGGGTGTGGACTACGCCGCTCCGGAGGGCGCTCCTGTGGTGGCTGCCAACTCCGGCCGTATCGCCTTAGCTGAAGAGTTGACGGTGCGAGGGAATACGGTGATTATCGATCACGGCCTGGGGGTCCATAGCGGCTACTTCCACCTCTCGAGGATAGCGGTGGCCCCCGGGCAGGAGGTGGGAAGAGGGACTTTAATAGGGTACGTGGGCTCCACCGGGCTAGCCACGGGGGCTCACCTCCATTGGGAGATGCGGATCGGGGAGATAGGCGTGGATCCCACGGAGTGGACGGCGAGGGCCATACCGGAATAGGGGACTATTTTCCTATTGACCTGCGTTTCGAAATCGACCATTATGTGTATATGATGTCGCATAGAAGGTTCTTTTTCTTCATCGCCTCGGTTGTCATTCTATCCTTTGCTGCAACCTCCGTTTGGGCTGCGCCTCCGGAGGTCGATCCGATCATACATATCGTTCAGCGAGGGGAGACGATATATTCTATCGCTAGGAGGTATGGCACCAGCGTAGAGGCGATAACCAGCGCCAACGGCATCGTCAACCCCAACTGGATATATGCAGGCCAGCGGCTCACCATCCCTGCTCAGGGCTCTCCTTCGACTACGGTCTATACTGTGCAGCGGGGCGATACCCTCTTTTCCATAGCCTGGAGGCACGGGACCACGGCTAACGCTTTGGCCTCGCTCAATGGGCTCTTCAACCCCAACTTTATCTGGGCCGGGCAGAGGCTGCGTCTAAACTCCTCGTCGCCGTCACCATCACCGGCCCCGTCAAGCGGGTCTCGTGTCCATCTGGTGCAGCCTGGGGAGATCCTCATCCGTATAGCCAGACGGTACAACACCACCGTCTGGGCCTTGGCTAGGGCCAACAATTTAGCCAACCCCTCCTTTATCTACGTGGGCCAGAGGTTGACAATACCGGAAGGGAACGGCCAGGAGCCCTCTCCGGGGAATGGGGGAGGGGAAAGGTGGATTGACGTTAACCTCACCACCCAGAGGCTGGTGGCCTATGAGGGAGAGCGAGCCGTATACTCGGCCATCGTCTCCACAGGGACAGCCGAGCGCCCCACCGTCACCGGCCGCTATCGTATCCAGCGCAAGTACCGTTATAAGGATATGTCCTATCCTGGCTATTACTATCTCCCCGATGTTCCCTATGTGATGTATTTTTATAGCGGCTACGCTATCCACGGTACCTACTGGCATAACAACTTCGGTACCCCTATGAGTTTTGGCTGTGTGAACCTCACCATTTCCGATGCCCAGTGGCTCTTCGACTGGACTACCCCAACTTTACCTCCCGGTTATAACGTGATATACTCCAGCGCCAGCAACCCGGGCACCTTGGTAGTGATACATTACTAAAACCCACGATGTTCTATCGGTTAGCCAGGCCTATTCTCACCATACTGTTCAAGTTTTTGACCCGTTGGGAGGTAGAGGGACGGGATAATCTCCCTTCGGGAGGACCTCTTTTGGTGGTCTTCAACCACTTGGGCCACCTTGACCCAGCACTTTTGATGGTCACTTTACCTTGGCGGATCACGGGGTTGGCGGTGGCTGGTCTTCGAGAGGTGCCGGTGACGGGGTTTCTCTTGAGGTTGGGAGGGGCGATCTGGGTGAACCGCGGCCATTACGACCGGGAGGCGCTCAGGAAAGGGCTGGCGGTTCTGGAACGGGGAGATGTCTTGGTCATCGCTCCCGAAGGGAGGATAAGCGTCACCGGGGCTTTGGAAAGGGGGAAGACGGGGCCTGTCTTTCTAGCCCAACGGGCCAACGTCCCTATATTGCCTATCGGCATCACCGGAACGGAAGATGCTCCTGAGAAGTTGATGCGGTTCCAGCGGCCTCATTTCCGCGTGATTATCGGTCAGGCATTTAGATTGCCGGAGCGCCCCCCAGGACGATCTCGAAAGGAGCGACTGAGGGCTAACTCCGACTTCATCATGCGCCGCCTGGCGGAACTTCTTCCCGAGAAGTATAGAGGCGTTTACCAATGAGGGTTCTCTCCTTGAGCCGACGCCGCTGGATCAGGGGGCGAAGTTAGGGGCGATGGCAGAGGGGGTGCGGGTGTTCTATGGTAGCCATTTCTGGAGATGGGGGGTCATCGCTCTTATAGCCTTGGTATTCACGCTCTTCCTCTCGCCCTTATGGCCAGTCTCCATACTGGCCAAGGCCGATGCGGTAGGCTATGCCGTTTGTGGCCGCTTGCCGGATCACTCCTTTCACTTGGCTGGCCGACAGTTGCCTCTCTGTGCCCGTTGCACCGGGACTTTTTTGGGGGCTTTTTTGGGCTTCTTGGGACTCATGGCCAAGGGAAGAGCCAGTCGCTTCCCCCCGGTGAAGGTTCTTATCCTCTTGGTGGGGTTCATCGTACTCATGGGGGTAGATGGCCTAAACTCTTACCTCTCCTTCTTCCCCGGCATACCTCATCTCTATGAGCCTCATAACACCCTGCGGCTTATCACGGGGACTCTTTATGGCCTCTCTTTGAGTATCTTGGTCTTTCCCGTCCTCAACTTCACCCTCTGGCGAGAACCAAAGCCTAACGAGGCATTGAGCGGATTCAAGGAACTCTCGATCCTCTTAGTGGGAACCCTTTTCATCGTCCTCATCGTGCGGGCGCAGATCGATGCTTTTCTCTACCCCTTGGCCCTGGCCAGCGCTTTAGGCGTGCTACTCATCTTCACCGTGGTGAACACCCTTTTGATTCTAGTAGTGAGCGGTCGAGAGGGGCAGGCTATAACCTGGGGGGATGCTCTCTTGCCTCTAGCCTTGGGCCTGGGGGCCACACTCTTAGAGATAGGGGCGGTGGGCTTTGCGCGGATCCAGATAACGAGGCTCCTGGGGCTACCGTTTTAAGATTGTAAAAGGGAGCGATATTTGATATAATGTATTAACCTATCTAGGGATGAGGCCCCTGGAGTATTTCCTAGCCCTCAAAAATCTTCACTGGGAGGCGTGCATCATGGTACAAGCGGGTTTGAAAGCAGGACTCATAGGCGGGGTCATCGCGGTGGTCTTGGCCTTGATCGGCCAGATCCCCTGTTTGGGTTGGCTCATTGCTTGTCTTGGCTCCCTGGTCCTGTATATAGGGGTCGGAGCCTGGGCGGTGAGTTTGGGGGGCGAGGAGATCCAGACAGCGGGTGAGGGAGCCGGTGCAGGGGCGGTGGCCGGGGCGGTGACAGGGGCTATCGACGGAGTGGTGAATATCGTCATTCAATTGGTTAGGGCCGCTGTCTTTGGAGCCGCAGCGGCGGCAAATGCTCTCAGCCAAATCCCTCCCGAGGCGTGGCGGGCGCTCCGGGACCTGGGGATCCAGCCCTCCCTCTTCGTCCGCTGGACGACAGGGTTCGGTGGGGCGTTAGTGGGCAGCAGTTTTTGCTGTCTAATGGGCATAGGTATCGCTGTCATCCTGGGTGCCTTGGGTGGTCTGCTCTTTAAGACGATGAAGGCTAGTTAGCATCTTGTAGAAGGGCAATCATTGCCAACCAGGGGTATCAATTGAGCTCGTGGTTGCATCACTTAATGGGAGGTTAAGATGGAGATCAGCAAGGCTTTCACTTACATCTTCGATGATGAGAGTTGGATCACGAAGATTCTCATCGGGGGTATCTTGGGGATCATCCCCATCGTGAACTTCGCGGTTTTTGGCTACATGGTGGAGACGATCCGCAATGTGGCCCAGGGCTTGGAATGTCCCCTTCCCGAGTGGTCAAATTTCGGCGAGAAGTTCGTCAAGGGGTTGATGGTGTTCATCATCGGCATAATCTACACCATCCCCATCTGGCTGATTATGTGCTGCTTCTCGGCGGCTACATCGGCGGTCGGTGGTGCGGAGGGAAACCAGGAGAATCTTCTCACTCTGCTGTCAATCGTTCAGGGGTGCTTGACTTTACCCTATGGCTTGGTCATTGGCGTCCTCTTGCCGGCTATCCTGGTCAACTATGCGGTGACCGGGGAGTTGGGATCCGCCTTCCGCTTCGGCGAACTCTTCGGTTTCATCACTGGGAACCTAGAGAACTATATTATAGCCATCCTCTTGAGTTGGTTGGCTGGCCTCATCGCCAGT
>DFBK01000054.1:21139-21353 GCA_002366595.1 Anaerolineales bacterium UBA3082
TTTTGTGGTAAAATGGTAAAGATGGGGATGGTGCATGGCTTCTGATCTAGTAGAAAAAGTGAAGAGCATACCCACTGGCCCGGGCGTTTATCTCTTCAAGGATGAGAGGGGAAGGGTGGTTTATGTGGGGAAGGCGGCGAATCTGAGAAACAGGGTGCGTTCCTACTTCTCCGCCTCGCCCACCCGAAGCCCCAAGTTAGCCCACTTGGCTAGG
>DFBK01000054.1:21423-22805 GCA_002366595.1 Anaerolineales bacterium UBA3082
TTTCCTCGCATCCAGATCGTTCGCCGCGCCCGGCGAGACGGAGCCAAGTATTACGGCCCCTTCGCCTCCTCGGCGGCTATGCACCAGACCCTAGATACCCTGCGCCGCATCTTCCCTTACGTGACCTGCCGGCGCAAAATCACCGGCACCGACCCGCGGGCCTGCCTCTACTATTATATCAAGCGCTGTCCGGCCCCTTGTATCGGGGCTATCTCCCAGGAAGAGTATCGGGCCCTCATCGAGGGGGTCTGCCTCTTCCTGGAGGGGAGGCAGGAGGCGATCCTCGACTCCCTTCGCCAGCAGATGGGGGGGGCAGCAAAGGGTCTTCAGTTCGAGCGGGCAGCATCCCTACGTGACCAGATCCGAGGCATAGAGCGGGCCATGGAGAAGCAGAGGATCGTCTTTCGCACCAAGGTGGATCAGGATGTAATAGCCCTGGCTAGGGGGGATGGCGAGGCCTGTGCGCAGGTCTTCTTCGTGCGGGGGGGTAAACTGATAGGTCGAGAGTCGTTCCTCTTGGAGGGGACGAAGGGTGAGGAGACAAAAGAGGTTCTGACCTCTTTCCTGAAGCAGTTTTATGATGCGGAGGCCTATGTCCCCTCGGAGATCCTCTTGGAGAGCGAGATAGATGAAGCCTCCGTGATCAGAGCATGGCTGGAGGAGAGGAGGGGGGCGAAAGTGGCCCTCTCCATTCCCCGCCGAGGGAAGAAGCGGGGAGTGGTGAAGTTGGCGGAGGAGAACGCAGCCCAGACCTTGGCCCATCTGGAGGCTCAGGAAGCGATCGACGAAGAGAAGGCGATGGCCGCCCTCACCGATCTACAGGAGCGCCTTGGCCTGGAAGCCTTCCCCTTGCGCATCGAGGCTTATGACATCTCCAATATCCAAGGGGTGGCCGCTACTGGGAGCATGGTGGTCTTCCAGAAAGGTGTACCCCAGAGAGGGGCCTACCGCCATTTCCGCATAAAGAGCGTCCAAGGGGCCAACGATTACGCCATGATGCGGGAGGTGCTAGAGCGAAGGTTTAGCCGAGCCCTCAATGAGGATGAGAGCGCCTGGGCAATTCTGCCTCATCTGGTGGTCATCGATGGCGGGAAGGGCCAACTGCACGCCGCTCTAGAGGTCCTGGCTGAACATGGTTTGGAGGTTCCCACGGTGGCTCTGGCTAAGGAGCGAGAGGAGATCTACCGTCTGGGGGCTGATCGTCCCCTTCGGCTTCCCGACGATTCCCCAGCCCTTCGGTTGATGCAGCGGCTGCGGGACGAGGCCCACCGCTTCGCCCTAGGCTACCATCAGAAGTTGCGGAGGCGCAGGAGCCTAGCCACTCTCCTGGAGGAGATCCCGGGGATCGGTCCCCAGAGGAGGAGGGCCCTTCTGAAACAGTT
>DFBK01000054.1:22810-54567 GCA_002366595.1 Anaerolineales bacterium UBA3082
GAGGGGATGAACGAGGTAGTGGCCCAAAAAGTGCGAGATTTTTTGTAGAGGTGGCATCTTGATTGAGACTTCGCCCCGCTTCTCGTGGCTACATCAGGATGAGGTTGTTCTCTCCCTTCATCGGCGGCACCCCTATCTCTTGGCTATTCGCTTGCTCCTCCCGGCCTTCCTGCTCGCCTTACCCGCTGCTTTCTGGGTTTTAGGCTCTTTTGGTTTATTGCCTTTGGCCTACCTTTTCCTCGGCCCTCTGGCCGCTCTCCTCTTTATGTGGTTCTATCTCGATTGGCAAAATGACTACTATGTGGTCACCGACAAGCGCGTAGTCCATGTGGAGAAGGTGATGTTCCTCTATGAGGAGCGGAATGAGGCTATGCTAGGGAGGATCCAGAATGTGACCTTAGTCTGCCCCAACGCCTTGGCTAGACTATTGGGCTTCGCCAACTTGGTCATAGAGACCGCGGGGGCTAGGGGTAAGATAGTTCTTACCGGCTTGCCCCAGGCGGACCGGGTGCAGGAGGAGATCCTGGCCCAGGTGGAGCGCTTTCGAGAAGAAGCCCC
This sequence comes from Anaerolineales bacterium UBA3082, assembly GCA_002366595.1. GTDB lineage: Bacteria > Chloroflexota > Anaerolineae > UBA7937 > UBA7937 > UBA7937. Next base: position 23,369 of record DFBK01000054.1, read on the forward strand.
CCCAGAGGAGGCCCTCGTTGAGTCCCAAGAGAGGGCTGTCGTTGCCAGGAAGAGAGGCGCTTTCCCTCTTCTCCTTGACTACCTTTTCCCTCGCCTGCGTTTAGAGGAGGACTCTCAGGTGACCTGGAGGAAGCATTGGTACGTTCTCTTGCGGAAGACGGCGGGCCCTCTGGTCCTTCTAATAGTCGTTTTGGAGATAGGGGTGGCCGTGGCTTTGGGGCTCCCCTTGGTCTCTTTCTTGCCTCGAACCTCGGCTTTGGTCCTCTGCGTGACCATCGCTAGTCTCTTGGCTCTCTTTGTCCTCTACCGGTACGAAGATTGGCGGAACGATGTCTATATCTTGACCGACGATCGGATCATAGACATGGAGAGGAAGCCCCTCTTCTTACGAGAAGAGCGGAGGGAGGCCAGTCTGGCCATGGTCCAGGATGTGAGGTATCTCATCCCCGGCCCAGTTTACAACCTTCTCAACTTGGGCATGGTGATTATAGAGACCGCGGCTACCGAGGGGGAGTTCACCTTCGATTGGGTGCATGACCCTCGCCGCGTTCAAGAGGAGATCTTTGCTCGGCTGGACGCCTATCGTGAGAGGGAGAAGAGAAGGGAGCAGGAGGCACAAGCCGCCCAACTGAAAAAGTGGCTTGAGGCCTACCGAAAGGCGGAGAAAGAGCCACCGGAAAAACCCTCGGCACAAGCGCCGGAAGAGCCCTCGGCATAAATAAAGAGGGGCACGCTAGCGTGCCCCTCTTTCTCTCTTTAATCCTCTTTCTTACCCCTTCGCCGTCGCCAGAGCCACACCAGCCATCCTAAGACCGCAAAGGGTAGGGCTATGATGATAAGGATGGGCAGGAGGGTGATGATGAACCGAGTGGCTATGTCGGCTAGGAACTGAAGGGCCTTTACTAGGTCACGTAGGGATTCCCGGGCTGTGTGCAGCCACTCCCATCCAGGCTCCACCACCTGCACCTCCTCCTTGGGGGTGAGGGTCACGGTGAGGGCGGACATGGCGGCGCTCCTTTCCAAGTATTGCATCCGTCCCTTGGTCTGCTCGACCTGGATGCCGATGTTGGAGAGTTCCTGATAGATGGCTAAAATGCCTTCCGCCTTTTCGCCCCTTTCCCGGGCCGAGTCGAGGAGTTCACGCAGTTCCCCCTCGGTCTCTTCTAGATAGGTGAGGCGGGCTTCTAGATCGACATATTCCTCGGTTACATCCTGAGCGGAGATGTTCTCACTCTGGACCTCTAACGCTCCCTCTTTGAGACGCCTCCTGGCCTCATCGAACGATTCGGCGGGCACTCGAATGGTGATGGTGGCATGGAGCCGCTCGTTCACCCGCCAGGAGTTGGACTCGACCACATAGCCGCCCAACTCGGAAGCCAAGGCTTCTACACGGGCTAGAGCCTCCTCCGTTTTCTCCACCAAGAGCGCGATGTTTCCCGTCCTTACGATGAGCCGTTCCTCCGCTGAAGGTACGGCTATGCCCGCAGCCTTCCCCTCCCCGACGGGGACCTCGACGAAGGCAGGGGCGGGGACGGGAGTCCCTGCTACTAATCGTTCGCCGAAGTCTTCAGATGGGGGTGGTGGAGCAGGGGTGGGCATCGCTGCGGGGGCACAGCCCACAGTCTGGATGAGGAGGGCGATGATGAGCGCTGCTAAGAGCAATTTGCCTTTCATCTTATTCTCCTTTGGTTTGAGTTTTCCTACTCTCTAGACGATCTCTCACCTTCAAAGGTTCCATAGATCTACCAGCCGTAAGAGAGACGAGTGATGAGGCTTTCGGGGAGCCCCTTCTTTTTCATCGACTTCTGGGTCTCTTCTACGGGGTAATCCACTCGCCGATACTCAAGGGTCGCCTCTTGGCTATCGAAGAGAAGATAACTAGCCCGGGGGTCGCCATCGCGAGGCTGCCCCACGCTTCCGGTGTTGATCATATACCGGTTCCTATCGAGGGTTATCCTCTGTCCAGGGGGGAGGATGTAAGCCTGGGGGTTTGGCCCCTCTTCGCGGAAGACTACCGGAACGTGAGTGTGACCATGAAAGCAAAGTTGAGTGTTGAGAAGTTCAAAACTGCGCTGGGCCACTAGGGGATGGGTAACATACTCCCAGATGGGGGCGCGGAGGCTACCGTGAACCAGGGTATAGTCGTCTTGAACGAAGGTTTCGGGGAGGCTTTGCAGATAGGCTCTATTCTCTGCGGTCAGTTCTTTTTCTGTCCATTGACAGGCCTCTCGAGCGGCGAGGTTGAACTCGGCGGTATCCATCTTCCCGATGGCCGCCCAATCGTGGTTTCCGGCCACGCAGCGGAGAGGGAGTTCCCGGAGGCGAGCGATACACTCGTTGGGGTGGGGCCCATAGCCCACTAGGTCTCCCAAGCAGAGCACCTCGTCGATATGGGAAAGATCGACCTCCGCCAAGACCGCTTCCAAGGCGGGTAGGTTACTATGGATGTCGGAGAGGACAAGATAGCGCATCGATTTCAGTTTACCACAGATGCGCTATCTTGACCAGGTTGTGCAACAACTCCGGCCAAGCCTCCGGGGGTGCTCGGTTTGAAGCCTTTTTGCATTCTAGTCGATCTCTCTCTTTTTCTCAATGGGAAAGTGGTAGTTGGCCCTCAACCTTGACTTTTGGGGGCCCTCTTTTCTGCCTCTTTAGAGTGATGGCCCTCTCCCACCCAGAAGTGGTCGGGGAGGACCAGGGGACTAGACAAGAGGCGCAGGCCGTCGAGATGGACCCCTTCTAGGGGAAAGGAGTGGGGGCTCACATAGCAGAGATTGGGCCACCGACCGAACTTCTCAAAGTACCGTTCCGCGGCCTCCTTAACCTTTAGAGAGACCTCTTTCTTCGGGGCATCGTCGAACCAAAGGAGCCCCACTCGCATCTTGTTATCGCTCATTCAGCACACCCGTTCTATATTATATCAGAACAGGCGTGCTATGTCAAGAGAGATAATGATCATCGGGGTCCTTTTGAGGTAACCGAGCGGGAGATTTATTCGGCTCTCTTGAGGGCTAGATTAAGTCGCCTCATGAGGCGGGCTTTCCGGCGGGCAGCGTTGTTCTTATGGACGACCCCTTTAACCGCTGCCTTATCGAGGGCGCTCATAGCCTGCCGTGCGGCCTGGGCGGCCTCCTCTAGTTTGCCCTCGCCGATGAGCCGGTCTGTCTTCTTTATGAAGGTCCGAGCCTGAGAGCGGAACACCCGGTTTCGCTCTCTCCTTCGGGCCGAGGACCTGATCCTCTTCTTTGCCGATGCTGTGGTAGCCAAGAGACCTCCGTGGTTGTTAATTGATTAAATAATACTCGATTTCCGTCCCTTTGTCCAGTTAGAATTATACGACGCCTTTCCTCGCCAGCCGATTTGACTATAATAGTGAGGCCCAATAGTTGAGGTAGGGATGGACGAAGGTCGAGCGGGAGAACTTGCCCGGGCTGCGGGCGTGGTGATGGTGGCCTTTGTGGCCAGCCGAGCCTTGGGGTTGGCTCGGGAGATGATTATTAGCAGCCAGTTCGGGACCAGTTGGGAACTGGACGCCTATCTGGCTGCCTTTCGGGTACCCGATTTGATCTTCCAGATCATCGCCCGGGGTGCTCTGGGGTCGGCCTTCATCCCGGTCTTCACCGAATGTCTGGCCCGGGGGGAGAAGGAGGAGGCCTGGCGGCTGGCTAGTGCCATCTTCAATATAGTCTTCATCGCCGTGACGGTGGCCAGCCTCTTGGCCGCTATCTTCGCCCCCCAACTGGTGGCCCGGGTGGTGGCGCCGGGCTTTGGCCCTAGAGAGCAGGCCCTCACGACTAGCCTTATGCGGCTCATGCTCCTCTCCTCGGTCGTATTCGGCATGAGCGGGATTGCCATGGGCATCCTCAACTCGTTTCAGCACTTCCTTTGGCCAGCCTGGGCCCCAGCCATCTATAACCTCTCTATTATCGGAGGGGCGCTCTTCCTCGCTCCCACCATGGGGGTCTATGGCTTGGCTATAGGCGTGGTGGTGGGGTCCGGCTTGCACCTCCTGATCCAGGTTCCGGAACTGGTGAAAAGGGGGCTGAGTTACTTCCCTATCTTGGATCTTGGGCATCCAGGAGTGAGGGAGGTGGGGCGGCTGGTGCTGCCCCGCATGCTAGGTTTGGCCACCATGCAGATCAACTTCTTGGTGAACACTATCCTGGCTTCGGGCCTGGTAGCGGGCAGTCTGGCCGCTCTAAACTACGCCTGGCTCTTGATGTTTCTCCCCCTGGGCGTTTTCGCCATGGCCATAGCCACCGTGGCCTTTCCTACCTTTTCTGAGTTGACGGCCAAGGGCGAATTGGGAGACCTGCGTCGGGCTCTCTCGTTAACCCTGCGGGTGACCTGGTACCTCACCGTCCCGGCCACGGTGGGGCTCTTCTTATTGCGGGAGCCGATAATCAGGTTGCTTTTGGAGCGGGGGAGGTTCGGCCTAGAGTCCACCGGCGCAGTGGCTTGGGCTTTGCAATTCTACGCTTTAGGGCTTTTCGCTTACGCCACAGTGGAGATAGTCACCCGGGCCTTCTACGCCCTCCACGACACCTTAACGCCGGTTCTGGTAGGGTTAGCCACCATGGTCCTCAACATCGTTCTCTGCCTCCTCCTCGTGGGGCCATTGACCCATGGAGGGTTGGCCTTGGCCAACTCTCTGGCCACCATGGTGGAGATGGCCTGGCTATTATTTATCCTGCGAGGGCGGATGAAAGGGATGGGTGGGAGAGAACTCTTGACCTCTTTGGTCAAGAGCACCGCCGCGGCGGCTCTAATGGGGGTAGTGGTAGCCTGGTTCGCTGGGGCCACCAGGACCAGCCACATCGTCCTTCAAGCGGGTGGCGCTATGACTTTAGGGGCGGGGGTTTACTTCTTGGCCTCGCTGATCTTGGGGGCTAAAGAGGTGGAGGTGATGAGGAGGCTGGTCGCGAGAGGAGGCAGGTAGCAAAAGTAGGTCAGGTTTCTATACCTGACCTACTCAGTCCAATTCAAGACCTTCCATTGCCCTGGGGGCTGAATGCCCCCAGCCTTTTTCGTAGTAGCCTTGTTTTAACCATGAACCGTAGCTGGAATAAGGATAATCCTCTGGGCGTTGAACAAGGCCATGTTTGACCGGGTTGTGATGAATGTAGTCAAGATGCCTGATCAAGTCCTTCTCGTTGCGGATTAGATGGTCCCAAAAGCATCCTTGCCATAAGTGTTGGGTTGTAACTAATCCAACAGTCTTTTTGTAGTTCATGGTGAAGTTGCGCTTGAGGGAGTGCATGATTTGAGGGACCGAGTATTGGTCTTGTGGTTGTAGCAGGAGGTGGATGTGATCAGGGAGGATGCAATAGGCAAGCATTTGGAAGGGGTAAATCGTTTGCACCCGGTCTATTGTTTCCAGCAGAAGGTGGATATTCTTTTCCTGGTGGAAGATCGGGCGCCGATCTTTGGTGGTTGTGGTTATGAAGTATAAAGAGTTGGGCAAGTAGTAGCGTCTGAAGTCTGGCATGGGTACAATCTGTAGGTCAGGTTTTCATATCCGACCTCATTAGGGCAGGTATAGAAACCTGCCCTACTCATTAACTTGGGCTTCTATCTCCAGGAGGCGGCGTTTCATTTCCAGGCCGCCGCCGTAGCCGCCCAGGGTTCCATCTTTGCGAAGCACACGATGACAGGGGATGATGATGGGGATGGGGTTCTTGGCCAGGGCCGCGCCCACGGCCCGATAGCCACGCGGCGAGCCTACCTCTTTCGCCACCCAAGAGTAGGGGCGAGTCTGGCCATAGGGGATGCAAGAGGTAACCGCCCAAACTCGCCGTTCAAAAGGAGTATAGCCTTCTAGATCGAGTTTCGCCGCGAAGGTCACCGGTTCCCCGGCGTAATACCGCCGCAACTGTTCCTTCAACCCCTTGGCAGCCGACTCTTCAAATGAGGCCTCGGGCCAACGCTCCTGGAGGTTGGCCAGCGCCTCCTCCACGCTGGGGCAAGGGTAGGCGAGGGCTTGTAGCCCTCGAGGAGAGAGAAGTAGGCCTACCCATCCCGCTTGGGTCTGGCAAAGGGTTATCGTTTCCCAAAGGGATACTTTCGTATGCCTCATGAAGGGCTAGAAGGGGATCTCCTCTTCGGGCAACCCCTTGCCCAGACCGACCTCGGAGACTGCCTCTCCTCTCGGACTGAGGAACTTCACGGTGTTGGCAGTGAGCTCGTAGGAGGCACGGGCCACACCATCCTTGCCGGTCCAGACGCGGGGGTTGCCGGATTCGTCCGGGTTGAGACGTCCGTCTACCAGAACTAGGCGTCCCTTCGCTAGGTACTGATTGCAGGTCTCCGCGAGCCGCCGCCAGGCTGTAACCCGGAACCAGGTGGTCTCGTCGTGGGAGTTTCCTTCCCTGTCGGTGTAACGACGGTTCGTGGCTACCCGAAAGGAAGTCACTGGGTCGCCGCTGGGGGTGTATCGCATCTCGGGATCGGCCCCTAGACGCCCTACGATCACTATCCGCTGGTACATCGTTGCCTCCTCGCTCGATTCATGTCCTTACAGGCTCCCGTCCCACAGGGATCCCGTAGGGATAGGGAAGTGACTATGACTCATATTATAGCAGGGTTTGGGCTCCTTATCAACAGCCAGGGCACTTTGGCTTGAAACCTAGTTGCGCTATAATGCGTATATTACTATGCAGGGGAAGGGATGCCTTCCTTTCAGTGCCGCTTGAGGGAGAGGGGTTACCCCTCTCCTTTCTTTTTGCCTCAGGTGTTTTGGCTGGAAGAGGGCGTTAATGGTATAATCAACAAGAGAGATTATTGGGAAGAGGTGGTGTTTGGAAACGAAAGGGCTGGGGATAGAGAGCGTTCTATTGGGCCTGGGGGCTTGGTGGGCCAAGCCCCGCATCTGGCTGGGACCAGCCTGGGCGGTTCTCTGTGGTGGTTTAGCCTCCGGGAGGCTGGGGTTCAACGGGCGGACGGTTCTGGTTCTTCTCTTGTCCCTCTTTCTAGGAGACCCGCTCCTGGGAACTATCTGGCGGGAGGCATCTATCATAGCCTCTCCCTCCAACCCCACTTCTCTCAGTGAAGGGTCAAAGGTCAGGCTCTCCCCGCTACCCTATACTCTGCCTGGCTCTCTGGCTGATCTTCTCTTCCGTTGGTCGGAAGAGCGGCTATCTTGGTGGTCTTCGGTCTGGCCCAGGTTCGAGGCCCCTCTGGCTGGCTTAGCCTTCGCCCTTCCTTTGGTATTTGTTCTGGCTATCCTTTTGGGTCAGAGCGTAATCATACTCATAGCCATGGCTTTGATCTTGGTGGCTTGGGAATCTCTAAGTTTACATGGTGGCAAGAAGCGGAGTCGCCTGCTTCAAGCCTTTTATGCAGGGGGGGTGGCTTGGCTTGTGGGTTATCTGGCTTTCATCCCTCAAGTAGCGCTCCAGCGACATGGCGAGGCGTTCCCTTGGGCTCTAATCTATACCGGGGTCCTTTACGCTTTCCAAAGCATAGATAAAGGCGAACGAGCCAAGGGTATGAGGGTCCTCAATCTGGTGCAGATCTTCGGGGTAACGGTTCTGATTCTGACCAGGGAGCCAATACTGGCGGGGGTCGCAGGTCTCTTGCTCCTGCCTCAGATGCTGCTTCAACCGGTTTTCAAGCGAGGCCGTGCGTATCTGCGGCGCACTCAGTTCTTGGCTCTGATGGGGATGATGGTTGGGGCCCTGGCGGTGGCGATATGAGTTTCGCGATCTGGGCTGCTCTGGCGTTCCTCCTGGCTGGTTTGGGGTATTGGTTGCTCGTTCTCACCGAGGGTGTCTACCTTGGCCCTAGGGTAGTGCGCCTTCTTTACGACTGGGGAGCCAAGAGTTACGATGAGATTAAGGAGTTCGACGTAGGCAAGGACGCCTGGCACCTGGCTATACCTTTGGAGAGGAGGCTTAAAGATTGGAAATGTCCCCCCATCCTCGATGTGGCCACCGGCACGGGGAGGATGCTTCTGGCCCTCTTGCGCCGTCCCGGGTTCGAGGGCTGGCTGGTGGGCTTAGACGCTTCGCTGCCTATGCTTCGAGTGGCGAGGGAGAAAGTCCAGGGTTACGGGGGCCGGGCCTCTTTGCTCTGGAAGGATGCCTCTCGGTTGCCCTTTGCCGACGGCTCTTTCGCCGCCGTTACCTGCATCGAGGCCCTGGAGTTCATGCCTGATCAGAGTTTAGCCCTTCAAGAGATGGCGCGGGTCTTGGCCCCAGGCGGGGTTCTTTTGCTCAGCAATCGGGTGGGTCGCGATACCTTCTTCCTCCCCGGCCGAACTTTCGGGAGGGAGGAACTAAAAAGTCTATTGGCTTCCCTCTCCTTGGGGGATGTGCAGGTTAAGCGGTGGCAGGAGTGTTATGACCTGGTGTGGGCCCAAAAAAGGGGTTCGCCTGGAGGGAAGCCTCCCCAGAACCTCTCGGAGGTTCTCCTCTGTCCCCGCTGTGGCTCCTCCCTGGCTAGGAGGAGCGAGGCGATGGGTTGTCTGAACTGTGATCATCTCTACCCCTTTGTAGATGGGGTTCTGAGTCTGGAGGTATAAGCAAATGGCTAAGTCGAATAAGAAGCCAAGGGAATTGAAGGGAGCGAAGGAAGGGATAGTTACCCTAGATGAGGTAAAGCGGGATGGGGAGGTGGTCGCTCTTCTCGAATCGGCCAACGAGCAGTTGCGAACAATAGGTTATACGGAGCATGGTAAGAGGCACGCCAGCCTGGTGGCCAATATCGCCCAAAATGTCCTCTTGCGCCTCGATTACCCGGAGAGGACGGCGGAACTGGCAGCCATAGCCGGCTATCTCCACGACATCGGGAACGCCATCCATCGGGAGGGCCACGCTATGGCCAGCGCGCTCATCGCCTTGGACATCCTGCGTCGGCTAGGGATGGGGGTTGACGAGATAGCGCTCATTATGGCCGCCATAGGCAACCACGAGCAGGAGCGGGGGGAGTCAGTGAGCGATATCTCGGCGGCGGTTATCATCGCTGACAAGGCAGATGTCCACCGCTCGCGGGTCCAGAACCCTGATATGCTGACCTTCGACATCCACGACCGGGTCAACTACGCCGCCCAGCGCTCCTTTGTGCGGGTGGACGCCGAGAATAGGACCATAACCTTAGAGTTGGAGGTGGACACGGAGATATCGAGCGTGATGGAGTATTTCGAGATATTCATGAGTAGAATGCTCATGACCCGGCGGGCGGTGCGCTTCCTGGATTGCGAGTTCGTCTTGACCATCAACGAGACGAAGATGTTTTAGGGGCGTGGGAGAAGAGGCTCAGGGAGTGGAGGGGGAAAGGGGGTAGGAGATGCCACATATAGGACTGCCAGAGCTCCTTGTTCTTATGGTCACACTGTTGATTCTGATGATCCCGATTTTGCTTATTATCTCAGTGACAGGTAGAAAGGTTACGGTGACTTGTCCAAGATGTGGCACTGAGACCAGAAGAGGAGGCTATTCGTGGTGGCAGATACTTGTTGCTATTCTTTTCTTTCCTATTGGCCTTCTGGCCTTGGCAGCGGGAAGGCAACCCACCGAGTGCACGGACTGCGGCTTTCGCTGGCAGGCCTAGCTGTCCTTCAATAAGGGCCACGTCTCCTGAGTGCAGAGGCTCAGGGAGTGGTGGGGGAGGAGGTAAAACATGGAGGTACGGAAGTTGACATGCCCCAGTTGTGGCGCGCAGGTAGAGGTGCCCGTTGATCTGAGTCGTGCCCATTGCGTTTACTGTGGGTCAGAGATACTTATCTCTTCTGAAGCCGAGGCTCAGAAGGCCGCCCGGCAAGCCGACTTGGAGGTTTCGCTAGAACTGCTCAGGACAGCAGTGAAGGCTCAGAACTGGTCAGACATACTCCGCTATGCTGATAGGGTTTTGGAGGTCGACCCAAATACCTCGTATGCTTGGTATTGGAAGGGATTGGCCACATGCAATTCATCCACGTGGACTGCCGACCTTTGGGAAGAGGGTAGGACCTACCTGGACAAAGCTCTGGAAATTGACCCCGAGAACCAGGAGGCTCGGATTGTGCCCGAGTGGTGGCCGGGGTCTTATATCCGTTACTTGTGCGCTATCTCAAAGGAGCAGTGGAAGATCGCCTATAATGTCTGGGCTGCGGAGTGCCTCCGTTCTTTCGGCTCCATAGCGCGGAGAAAGGCGGCTCCCTATGCAGCGAGGGCCCTCGCGACGTTGGACAAGGCGTTGAGTCTGCTTCCTCAGATGCCTGCGGGTCCGTCGCGCGACAAAGCGGAATCCACAATCCTGTTAAAGAAGGTCGAATTTCTCCGGGATTTTGTGACAGGCCCACAGTTCGGAGACCCTGCCCCCTTCCGTCGCCGTCTAGAAGAACTAAGGGCCAAGGGGAGAATTTGGGAAGATGTAGAGAAATTGCCTGACTTGCGTCAAAGTCTCGAAGAGACCGAAGCGGAAATTGCGAGAATCGAGAAGGAAGGGGGCTTTCTACGTCGCCGCAGCCTCGGCAAAGTTCGGAAAGAGCGAGAAGAGTATCTTCAACGGATTAGGAGAGCGGAGGAACTACTTCGCAGCGAGGGGCCACCAGCGAGAAGCAAAGGAGATGCAGAAGGCGACCCCTCAGCCGGCTAGTGAAAAGACTAAGTCCAAGGCCCTCAATATGTTGTGAACCAGGGAGAGGGGACTTGCAATGGCGACCTACCAGCAAATCAAACGCTATGTCAAGCAGACCTATGGCTACACGGTGAGCAGCTGTTCGATTGCTCACGTCAAAGAGATATGCGGATTGGAACTCAGGAAGGCGTGGAATAGAAAATACCCAAGGGCCAATCCTTGCCCACCCGACAAGATTGAGCCAATAACGCAAGCCTTCAGACGCTTTGGGATGATATAGGGGCAGGTACGGAAATCTGCCCACAGTCGCCAAATGCTAATGTAGGGGAGGGGCTAGTCCCCTCCCGCCTTCGGGAGGCCACGAGGGCCTCCCCTACAACCCTGATGTCTATGATGCTCTAATTGGGGGAAACGATGTTAAGGACACACACTTGCGGAGAACTGAGAGCGGAGGATGAAGGCCAGGAGGTGATCCTGGCCGGCTGGGTGCACCGGCGCCGCGACCACGGAGGGCTCATCTTCATCGACCTCCGCGACCGATGGGGGATCACCCAGTTGGTCTTTGACCCACGCCTCTCCCCGGAGGCCCACGATATAGCCTCAAAGGCCCGCGCTGAGTATGTCCTCCAGGTGAAAGGGGAGGTGAGGCGGAGGCCTGAGGGGCTGGCTAACCCAGCCTTGGCTACGGGGGAGATAGAGGTAGCGGTTAAAAGCGCCCTAGTCCTCAATGAAGCAAAGACGCCGCCTTTCTACATAAGCGAGGAAGCCCATGTCGATGAGGCGTTGCGCCTCCGCTACCGTTATCTCGACCTCCGGCGTCGGAGCATGCAGGAGAAACTGATGCTCCGGCACAGGGTGGTGAACTATATCCGCCGCTTCCTCGATACTCAGGGCTTCGTCGAGATAGAGACCCCCATCCTCATCAAGAGCACCCCCGAGGGGGCCCGCGACTACCTAGTCCCCAGCCGCCTTCATCCCGGTTCTTTCTACGCCCTGCCCCAGTCTCCGCAACAGTTGAAGCAACTCCTCATGGTGGCCGGCTTCGATAGGTACTATCAGATCGCCCGCTGCTTCCGCGACGAAGCGCAGAGGGCCACCCGCCAGCCGGAGTTCACCCAACTGGACCTGGAGATGTCCTTTGTGGAGCAGGAGGATATCTTGCAACTCACCGAGGAACTCTTCACCTCCATCGTGGAGGACCTGACCGATAAGCGGATGGTGGAGAAGCCTTTTCCCCGTCTCACCTATAAGGAAGCGATAGAAAGGTACGGTACTGACAAGCCCGATCTCCGTTGGGGCATGGAGTTGGTGGACTTGACCGATCTCTTGGCCGAGAGCGAGGTCCGGGTCTTTCGCGCCGCCATCGAGGGCGGGGGAGAGGTGAAGGGGATCAGAGCCCCCGGCTGTGGCCGTTACAGCCGCAAGGAGATCGATGAGTTGATGGACGTAGTCAAGGCCCAGGGAGCCAAAGGCTTGGTATCTATGGCTGTGGAAGCGGAGGGCATCCGCTCTATCATCGCCAAGCATCTCTCAGAGGTGGAAATCGAAGGCCTCCTCTCCCGCATGGGAGCCGAGCCAGGAGACCTCCTTCTGATAGTGGCCGACCAGCCCAAGGTAGTGGCCCAAGCCTTGGCGCATCTGCGAGTGGAGATGGGGGAGCGGCTAGGGTTGCGGGATAAAGACCTTTTGGCCTTCGTTTGGGTCCTCGAATTCCCCCTCATGGAGTGGAACGAAGAGTTATCGCACTGGGAGTTCTCCCCTCACCCCTTTACCCAGCCCAAGGAAGAGGACCTTCCCTATATGGCCTCTGACCCGCATCGAGTGCGGGGCCTCTCCCACGATATAGTCTGTAACGGCGAGGAGATCGGGGGGGGGAGCGTTCGCATTCATCAGAGGGAACTCCAAGAACGGGTTTTCAAGATGATTGGGCTATCGCCGGAGGAGATGGATGCTCAGTTTGGGCATCTTCTGGCGGCTCTCGATTACGGCGCACCTCCCCACGGGGGCATCGCCCCAGGCATCGACCGGCTACTTATGGTGCTGACCGGAGAGGAGAATATCCGAGAGGTGATCGCCTTCCCCAAGACCCAGAGTGCCCAAGACCTCCTCTTCCAAGCCCCATCGCCTGTCTCGGAGGAACAACTGAAGGAGTTGCACCTTCGGTTAGCAGAGGATGAAGAACCTTAAAATCTCAGACCGCAAAGCGTTTTGCGCTTGCAATTTCGGTCATAATATGCTATATTATAAAATGCGTCACCCTGTAGTGCCCGTGATGCGACCAGGGAGTTTTGAGCCAACACTTGAGAAATAGGGAGCCGATCTCTAGAGGGGCTGTCCGTAGGGCAATAACCGATAGGTAGGCACCCACCTGCGAAAGCAGGTTCAAAACTTACAAGCACACGACACAGCGGGGGACGTCCTGAGCCAGCAGGCTGCGAAGTCTGCTGGCTTTCTTTGTTGCCTTAGCGATCTGTGAAGGGGGTGGGTTGACAAAATCGCCCTTTTATGGCATACTATTGGCAATTAAAGGCCATGATTGAGACGAGTAGGCGGGTGTTCGCCGGCTAGAGAGTCCGGGTGAGGTGGAAGCCGGATACGGTATGACCCCATCGAAAATCCCTCCGGAGCCGCCAACCGAAAGGGTTGCCGAGTAGACTTGGCCGGGTTCGCTAGCCGTTATCCGAGGCGAGGGTATGAATATGTACCCTAACGAGTGAGCGGGAAGTCGCTAATTAGGGTGGTACCGCGGGGGTAAAGCCCTCGTCCCTAGGACGAGGGCTTATCGTTTATAGGGAGGATCTTGTGACCGAACTTTTGCATCTGACGGATAGTTACCTTCGGGAGTTTGAGGCCACAATAGTGGAGGTGGAGGGAAGTAAGGTCGTCTTGGACCGTACAGCCTTCTATCCTCAAGGTGGGGGGCAGCCCAGCGATGTTGGCGTTCTCTTGGACGACCAAAGGCAGACCTACAAGGTGCTCAAGGTGAGCAAGAAGAGGAGGGTCTTCCACAAACTGGATAGAGAGCCGCCCCCAGCAGGGACCAGAGTCTATGGGGAGATCGATTGGGAGCATCGGTATAAGTTGATGCGCACCCATACCGCTTTGCATATCCTCTGCGGGGTGATCTTTAGGGACTATGGGGCCTCGGTCACCGGGGGAAATATGGAGCCTCTCAGGGCGCGGATGGATTTCGAGTTGGAGCATATGAGCGCCGATTTCGCCCAAGAGGTGGAGGAGAAGATCAACCGGGAGGTGGAGGCGGCGCACCCGGTCAAGATAAGCGTTCTCCCTCGGGAGGAGGCTTTCCAGATCCCGGACCTAATCCGCACTAAGATCAACCTCCTGCCGGAGGGGATAAAAGAGGTGCGAGTGGTGGAGATAGAGGGGCTGGATATACAGGCCGATGGAGGGACTCATGTAGCCAACACCAAAGAGGTGGGGCATATACAGGTGGTGGGCCATGAGAGCAAGGGACGGATAAATAAGCGTTTGAGGATCACTCTGGAGTAGTCAATGGCTAGGTTTAGATTCTGTCCTAACTGTGGGGTGGCCTTGTCTCGGGATGAACAGCCCAGGTCTGCGGAGGTTGTGGGGCTGAGCATTACGAGCATTCCTATGGGGCTTTGGTGGTGAAGGGTGGTCGTCTCCTCTTAGTGAAGCGGGGTGTGGAGCCCTATAAGGGGTGCTGGGATATCCCTGGTGGCTTCCTGGAGGCGGGAGAGCATCCGGAGGATGGGGCTGTGCGCGAGGGCCAGGAGGAGACGGGGCTCAAGTTAGGTTGAGGGGTTTCTTTGGCGCTTATATAGATACCTATGGCCAGGGAGGGGAAACCTATTCTATCTGGCGGAGCCGGTAGGTGGGGAGCCTCGTCCAGCCAGCGATGCCCAAGCAGTGGACTGGTTCCCCCCGGATAGCCCGCCCGAACCCTTCGCTTTCTCCCACATCCGTCAGGTACTCAAGGATTGGCGAAGGTCAATAGCCGACGATGAGGTCGGTGGAATCTCATCGGAGGTGAAAGATGTTCAAAGAGGTACCTACCAAGGTCGATTTCGTAAAACTGGAGAAGGAGATACTTTCCTTCTGGCAAAAGAAACGGATCTTCAAGAAGAGCCTAGAGTTGCGCAAAGACGCTCCTCGCTGGGTTTTCTACGAGGGGCCGCCCACAGCCAACGGCCTCCCCCACGTGGGGCATGCCTTGACCCGGGTCTTCAAAGACCTCTTCCCCCGCTACCGCACCATGAAGGGGTACTATGTCCTGCGCAAGGGGGGTTGGGATACCCATGGCCTGCCGGTGGAACTGGAGGTGGAGAAGGAACTAGGCTTCAGCGGGAAGCCAGCCATCGAGGAGTACGGCGTGGCGGAGTTCAACCAGAGGTGCCGGGAGTCGGTCTTCCGTTACGTTAATGAGTGGAGAGAGATGTCGGAGCGGGTCGCCTTCTGGATAGACATGGATGACCCTTATATCACTCTGAAAAACGAGTATATAGAGTCCGTCTGGTGGATCTTACAGCGGTTTTGGGAGATGGGTCTCCTCTACGAGGACTATAAAGTGGTCCCCTATTGCCCTCGCTGCGGGACCCCCCTCTCCAGCCACGAACTCGCCCAAGGGTACGCTACCGCCGAGGACCCTTCGGTCTACGTTAAGTTTCCCCTGCGGGATGAGCCGGGGACCTACTTCCTGGTCTGGACCACCACCCCTTGGACGCTGCCTGGGAACGTGGCTCTAGCCGTGCATCCCGATATAGAGTACACCCTAGTGGAGCAGGATGGGGAAAGGCTTATCTTGGCCCAGGAACTCTTGGATGAGGCGCTGGTCGGCGACTATGAGGTAGTGAAGAACCTTAGGGCTAAGGGTCTGGTGGGGAAGCATTACTCGCCCCTCTATACCTTTCTCCCGGTGGATATCGATTACTGCTACCTCCTAGCGGCGGATTTCGTCACCACTGAGGAGGGGACAGGGATAGTGCATATGGCCCCTGCCTTCGGAGAGGTGGATTTGGAGGTGGGCCGGGAGTACGACCTGCCCATCCTGCAGACGGTGGACCCCCAGGGGAGGTTCATCCCCCAGGTGAACCCCTGGGCAGGGGTCTTCGTTAAGGATGCCGACCCCTCTATCATCGAAGATTTAGAACGGCGGGGGCTCATGTACCGTTCTGGCACCTATCGTCATACCTACCCCTTCTGCTGGCGGTGCGAGACCCCTCTCCTCTACTACGCCAAGAGCACCTGGTTTATCAAGACCACGGAGCGGAAAGAGGATCTCTTGGTCAATAATCAAAAGATAAACTGGTACCCAGCCCATATCAAGGATGGCAGGTTCGGCAATTGGCTGGAGAGCAATGTCGACTGGGCGTTAGGCCGGGATCGGTACTGGGGCACCCCCTTGCCCATCTGGCGGTGCGAATCGTGCGGTCACCAACTCTTGGTGGGGAGCATCGCTGAATTGGAGGAGCGGGCGGGCCGCTCCTGGTCTTTAGAGGAGTTGGACCTCCATCGCCCCTTCGTGGACAGCATCCTTCTCCTCTGCCCCCAGTGCGAGGGGAAGATGCGGCGGGTTCCAGAAGTGATCGACGCTTGGTTCGATTCTGGTTCTATGCCCGTAGGCCAGTGGCACTACCCCTTCGAAAACGAGGAGATCTTCCGAGAGCAGTTCCCCGCCGATTTCATCTGTGAAGCGGTGGACCAGACTAGGGGGTGGTTCTACAGTCTTCATGCCATCTCTACCCTCCTCTTCAACGAGCCCAGTTACAAGAACGTCATCGTCTTGGGGCTAGTCGTCGATGCCCAGGAGAGAAAGATGAGCAAATCGTTGGGCAATGTGGTCGACCCTTGGGATGTGCTGCGGGCTCATGGGGCCGACGCTATGCGTTGGTACTTCTACACGGCCGGTCCCGCAGGTAGCGAGCGCCGCTTCTCCGTCGAGTTGGTGGGGGAGGTGGTTCGGAAGTTCTTGCTTACCCTTTGGAATACCTACGCTTTCTTCGTCATCTACGCCAACATCGACAACTACCATCCCAAGATTCCCGCCCTGGCCGTGGCTCAACGTCCCGCCTTAGATAGATGGATCCTCTCGGAGTTGAACTCCCTGGTGGGGAAGGTCGATAAGGCACTGGATAATTTCGACGCCACTGGCGCCGCGCGACCTATTCAGGAGTTCGTGGAACTCCTCAGCAACTGGTACGTGCGGCGCAGCCGACGTCGCTTCTGGAGGAGCGAGCAGGATGAGGATAAAGCAGCGGCCTACGCCACCCTTTATGAGTGCCTCACCACATTGAGCAAGTTGCTGGCGCCTTTCACGCCCTTCTTGGCGGAGGAGATATACCGCAACCTCGTCTCTTCCGTCGATGAGGAGGCGTCAGAGAGCGTGCACCTCTCCGACTTTCCGCAGCCCGACAAGGGTCTGATCGATGCGAAGTTGATGGCCGATACCGCTCTCATGATGCGGTTGGTGAGTCTGGGGCATGCGGCGCGGAATAAGGCCGGCCTTAAGGTGCGTCAACCCTTGGCGAAACTCTTGCTAAAGGTGCGTACCCCTGAAGAACGGGATGTAATAGAAGGTCTAGCCGATCAGGTCTTGGAGGAACTAAACGTCAAATCGTTGGCCTTCGTGGAGGAGCCCGATTTAGTGGAGTACCAGATCGAGCCCGATCCGCGCTTGTTGGGTCCCAAGTATGGAGCCCTCTACCCCAAGATCAAAGAGGCGCTCACCAGCCTCGATACCTACTCCGTGGTGGAGAAGGTGCGGTCTGGAGAGGAGGTAGAAGTCACCGTTGAGGGCCAAAAGGTAAATCTCTTGCCCGAGGAAGTGAAGATAGAGGCGCTGCCTAGAGAGGGTTTGGCTGTGGCCGAGGAAGGGGGGTATCTGGTGGGGGTAACCACTACCCTCACCGAAGAGTTGAGGCGGGAGGGGTTGGCCCGGGAGGTGGTGCGGCGCATCCAGACCTTGCGCAAAGAGGCTGACTACAAGATCGAAGATACGATAGTCACCTACTTTGAAGCCCATCCTATCCTCGCACAGGTGATGGAGGAGCATGGGGAATACATCAAGCGAGAGACCCTCTCCACAGTCTTGGTGCAGGGAGGAGCCCCTCCGGGGTGTGCCACCAAGAGTTACTCCATCGAGGGGTACGGCATGACCCTTGCTCTCAAACAGTGTTGATCTCTTCAGGCTTTTCTTGGGTTAAAGATAGGGGTAGCCTCCTAGGGGGCTACCCCTCGATTTGCTCCCCGTTCTAGCTGGAATTATAATGGTTATGGAAAGGCCGAGCAGGGTTATGGCAAGGATCGATCTCATCAGTGATTCACCTCAGGAGACACAAGAAATGGGAGCCTCCTTGGGTCAACTCTTGCGAGGCGGCGAGTTGATCTGCCTGGAAGGAGAACTGGGGTCGGGCAAGACCACCTTCATTCAGGGCATCGGACAGGGCCTGGGGGTAGATGGACCTATCACTAGCCCCACCTTCACCTTGGTCAACGAGTACCGGGGGGAAAATCTGACCTTCTATCATGTCGATCTCTACCGGGTAGAGAGCCGCCGGGAGATCATAGCCTCTGGGCTGGACGGCCTCTTTTTTGGGGATGGGGTCTGTGCTATCGAGTGGGCGGAGAAGGCGAAGGAGATGGTGCCTCTGGAGAGGTTATGGGTCATCCTCAGACATGGGGGAGAAAGAAGGCGGCTCATCTCCATGAAGGCTATGGGCCCAGGCTATGAGGATCTATTGGGTTCTTTAGAGGGAGAGTTGGCGAGGGGGCGGAGATGATATTAGCCCTTGATACCTCGACGCAGACCGCTAGCATCGCCATCTATGGGAGAGAAGAGGGGGTGGTCTCCGAACTCACCTGGCGTTCTTCCAGCCATCATACCGTGGAACTAGCACCATATTTGGCCCTGCTCTTGAGACAGTATCCTAAGGAGTTGGCCGGGATAGCCGTGGCTCTGGGGCCCGGCTCCTTCACCGGGCTGAGGGTGGGACTCAGCCTGGCCAAGGGGTTCGCTTTGGCCCAGGGCATACCCTTAATCGGTATCCCTACCCTCGATGCTCTGGCCTACTCTCAAAGCCATCAACCCCTTCCCATCTGTGCCCTTTTGGAGGCGGGGAGGGGGCGGATCTGTGCTGCCCTCTATGAAAAGGTGCCCCTCCATCGGGTTACCGATTACCTCCTCACCACTATAGAGGGACTATGTTCTGAAATCACTCATCCCACCCTCATCTGCGGAGAGATAGATGAAGCGGGGACGGCTATCCTCCGCAAGAGGCTGGGGGACCGCGCCGTGGTCATATCGCCGGCTGCTTCTTTGAGGAGAGCGGGATACCTGGCTGAACTGGGCTGGGAGCGGCTCCAGCGAGGGGAGGTAGACGACCCGCGGACGCTGGAGCCTCTCTACTTACCCCGTCCGGAGATCCCTACGTAAAGTATCCCGAGGAAAAAGATGGATTATGACGGTTTGGCCTACAAGGTAGAGCCGATGCAGGTGAGCGATATCCAAGAGGTGATGGCCATCGAGCGGCTCTCCTTTCCTACACCCTGGCCTATGGGCGCTTACCGATATGAGATCCACCACAACCCTCGAGCCTACTATTTTGTGGTTCGCCCTCAGGAGGAAGGAGCGGCAAAGTGCAGGGAGGCACGTAGGGGGCTTCTGGCTCGGTTCCGCTCCACTGACCAGCGACCGCCCATAGTAGGGTTTGGAGGCTTTTGGTGCTCGGCCAGGGAGGCTCATATCAGCACTATAGCGGTCCATCCACGCCTTCGCAGAAAGGGGATCGGACAACTCATCCTCATAGCCATGATCGAGAAAGCGAGAACTATAGGAGCCGACCATATAACCTTGGAGGTACGAGCCTCTAACTTGGTCGCTCAAAGCCTGTACCGTAAATATGGCTTCCAGGTGGTGGGTCGGAGGAGGGGATATTATTCCGATGCTAACGAGGATGCGGTGGTCATGGCCGCTCAAGATATCGACCGCTCCCCCTATTTGATTCATCTTCGGGAGTTGGGGGATAGGTTGATCAAGCGTCTCAAAAGATGATGTGAAGTAGGGCGATGGCTATGAGGAACTGGGCTAAGAGCCCCGTTCCGGCGAGAAGATAGGTGGCTAGGGGCTCCCGACGATGGAGGGCGAAACCCAAAAGGGCGTTCGCTATGAAGGTTATCAGGCCGATAGTGGGGAGCCTCAATATCTGCTCTTTGGGGGCGATCCGATCTACACCACCGAAGGCGGTGAAATGGAGAGGGAGGATACGGGGCAGGGTGGGGTAGCGAACCAGGAGGTAGGCGAATAAGGCCGCGTTAGCCAGGGCTCCCAGGGCGAGAAGGAGTTGGGCCAAGCGGTCCCGCCAGAAGGGTAAGGAGATGAGGGTTCCGTAGGTTATCTTCTCCTCTGAGGCTACAGTGGGGCCCATCTGGCGGCGGGATTCCAAGGCCGCGAGGAAGCCGGCCGGGTTAGAGGGAGAGAGGGCGTAGGCGGAACTGGAGGTGACCAAGAAGAGTTGTTTTTTGGGGGGCTCGGTGGCGTAGAAGAGGAGAGGCCCCATATCTTCACTCTGGCTGCGCCCTAGCCAGCAGCCGAGCCAAACGAGTTTGGGAGAAGGAAGTTCGCTGAGTCCCTTCCCACGGGACCCCGTAGGGGCGACGACGGATGAGAGGTTGCTCAAGGGCACTACTTGGCGAGTTCCCCCGCAGGCGATAGTCACGCTATCTCGATCCATGAGATAGCGGAGGGTTAAGAGTTGGTAGATTCGGTAGGCTAGGAAAAGCAGGGGGGCTAGGCTGAGGAAAACCAGGAAGCCCAGAAGGAAGCAAGTGAAGGAGGTGGGGCGGTCGATGAGGGAGAGGATGAGGGTGGTATCGATGAGCAGGATGCCCACCATAGCCGCCGAGGTCACAGCCACCCCTACTAACCTTCTAGGTCTCCATTCGATCATCGGCAACTCCCTTGCGATGTCTAGGAGATGATATACCAGGGTAGGGCGGAGGTCAACCGGCCGTTTTGAATCGCGAAGGGCGCGAAGGGCGCGAAGGGGGGCTGTTGGGGTTGTATGGCTAATCGGTTTCGCTGAGGGTCAAGAGATGAGCGCCGGATTACAAATCCAGCGCCAGCGGTATGGGTGAGGTGGCGGGGTTTGTCAAGGGGGGTTTGAATCACGAATAGCGCGAATGGAGCGAAGAGGGGCTCTTGGAGTTGTAAGGCTATTGACCTGTCCTGGTGGCTATGGTAGAATAGGATAGAAGGCGAAGGAAGTGCCCACATCGCAGCATCGTCGCAATAGCGCGTTGCGGGAGGCGGTAGAGTGAAGGTGAGGCCGACTGTATTTCCGGGGCGGCGGGACGGGGTCGGCTTTGTCTTTGGCGCGGGACGGATAGGAACCCGGAACGGCTCACGTGGGTGCAGAGGCTCAGAGGGTGGTGGGGTCGTATGGGGGGAAGTCCACCTCTTCTGCGGCAGGGTGAGAGGGGAGGCAGGCGTGGTGGTGAGGGAAAGGCTGTGGGGGAGGATTGTCGAGCTGCTCCAGTGAAAATCGAGGAAGTGATGGGCATATCATCAGTTATATGAAATTGCGGCCTGATTTGGCGAGGACTACGTAGATGCGTTTAGTCTAACTGCAGTCAGACATTGGCAGAGCTAAGGAGGAAATTCTTGAAGAAGCGAAGGTTCATAGCTTTTGGTTGGTACGGTGGGAAATTCAGCCATCTCGATTGGCTCTTGCCTCTCTTGCCCAAAACTCGGCACTATTGCGAACCATTTGGAGGCGCGGGAGCAGTTCTGCTTAATAGAGAGCCCTCACCCGTAGAAACATATAACGATATTGATGGGGGGGTTGTAAATTTCTTCCGCGTACTGCGTGACCAGAAGGATGCCTTGATAGAAGCGGTTGGCCTAACACCTTTCTCCCGCGAAGAGTTCGAGATCGCATGCTCTGCACCCAGCGAAGACTTGTCAGACTTGGAGAGAGCTAGGCGCTTCTTTGTACGCGCAAGACAGGTAAGAACCGGCCTCGCTCAAACGGCCTCGCCCGGCAGGTGGGCCCACTGCAGACTCACAAGTCGTGCAGGAATGGCCGGGGCTGTCTCAAGATGGCTTGGGAGCGTGGACGGTCTTTCTGAAATTGCACAACGGCTTCTACGTGTCCAGATAGAAAATCGTCCCGCAATTGAGGTTATCAAGCGTTATGACAGCAAGGATACATTGTTTTACTGTGACCCCCCTTATCCTCACGATTCCCGGGGAGACAGTAACGCGTATGGATATGAGATGACGGATGATGAGCACCGTGAGCTTGCTGCAGTTCTCCATAATGTCAAGGGGAAAGTCGCCTTGTCGGGTTACCATTGCGGTTTGATGGACGAGCTATATGGGGTCTGGCAATACGTCGAAGAATCCGTAAGAAACTGCCACTCCGTAAAGAGACCCCGCCAGGAGGTGCTTTGGGTAAACTATGAGCTAGAGTTACCCTCCACTCATGGCGAAGGGGAAACTTTACAACTTTTTGATGAGGTCCACGAGGAAAGCTAATGCCATCTCCGCGACAAATACTTGATGCAGCTTTGCAGCGCGCTTCCGCGCATATTGCGGAACCGGTCGTAGATGATCCCGGGATTCGCAACGGGGTCAGATTTGTATGCCGCAACAAATCGAATCGAGCGGGGGCTCGGTTTCTAATGGCTTGCTTGTTGGCAAAAACCCAGGATCCAGCGGTAGATATTCGTAAGCCATACACTGAAATCGGAGATGCTGACTGTTACTCAGGCCGCACATACGACGAACGCTACATATCAGGATTCATCAGCGAACACGATTTACCATGTAATGTGACGACCGCCTTTCTTACTCCAGCCTTTCGAACGATAAACACAACTCTGACACCTGATCTTGTCATAGAAGGACGTCCTAGAGAACTCTATCAAAGAACGCTTCAACTGCTGGCCGATGTGCATACAAATGCGGTTTCAGCAGAAGATCTTCTCGTAGAAACCATGAGATGTCTTCTGATTTATAGAGACGAGAGACGGCAGCGGATGAAAACATTGCTCGAAGGATTAAGGGCCTCAGAAGGCGCAATGCCCTTATCTGCTGAAGGTATGGTGACGCTTATTCAGCAACACTTGAATTGTCCACGATCAAGCCGCCTTCCGGTTCTGGTTGTAGCTGCGGCCTATCAGGCGGCGGAAAAGCACCTTGGCGAACGAGTCCTACCACTTCAAGTCCATACTGCTGCTGACAAGCAGACAGGGGCATTAGGTGACTTACAGATTACACTGATAGACGACGATGATGTCATAACTAGCTATGAGATGAAAACGAGGCGGGTCACGCGAGGTGACATCGACCATGCTCTAGAAAAGGTAAGCGAGAGTGGGGCGCAAATTGACAACTACATTTTCATCACTACGGATGTCATCGAGGACGATGTAAAGGAGTATGCTGCAGGCATCTATGAAAGAACGGGAGGCATTGAAGTCGTGGTCTTGGATTGTATTGGCTTTCTACGCCACTTCTTACACCTATTCCATCGGTTACGCATGCAATTCTTAGATACATATCAAGAGCTCGTGCTTGAAGAGCCAGACAGCGCAGTCAGACAAGAACTGAAAGAAGCTTTGTTGGGGCTACGCCGGGCCGCGGAAAGTAACTAGGCCAGGTTTCCATCATCTGAGCCCACCTCTTCTGCGGCAGGGTGAGAGGGGGAGAAGAATGAGATTTCCTACACCAACAATTGAGGAAATCAGGAGAGCACGAAAGCTGTTTGAGGCTAACGAACCCCGTGACCTCTTCTATCGCGCAGCGACAGAATTGCTCGATCTAGCCATGCGCGGAGAAACATCATTGAGCGTGGCTGAGGCAATAGCTGTACTCCTCCAGACATGGAACAGGCGGTACTATAATAGATCCAGACCGTTCGACAGCCAGCACTTCTTGGACATCGAGCGGGTCGTCAGTACGCACCAGCAAGTCCTCGCAACTTTCAGACGGCGATCAATAGAAAGCTTCGGTGACGAAGATGAAGCAAGGGTCAGAAGGGTGTTCGATAGCTTTGAGGAAGTCCTTGGCCGGGTTGGTGCCTCGAAGGCCCTGCACCTATTGGCGCCTCGCTTCTTCCCGCTTTGGGACAATGCTATAGCTCAGCGGTACGGTGTTGCCTTGCGAGAGCGAGGCAGAAACGCGGACCGGTATTGCCGCTTCATGGGAATTGCCAAGAAGCAGTGGGAGACCCTGGGTGGGGAACAGGCTGTTAGGAGGAATCCACTCAAGGCTATAGATGAATACAACTATTGCAGGTACACCAAGGGCTGGATGTAGAACGGCAGCAGGGCCGGGGAGCAGAGGCTTGGGTGTCACCATATCAGCAATGTTTGACGGCATGTACTAGCCCCACCTCTTCCGCGGCAGGGTGAGAGGAAAGGAACTAGCTTCACGAGCACCGGGTAGTTCGGAGATCAGAGACATGAGAACACTATTCTCGATTCTGGCAATTGTACGGATGGTGCTTAGCGATAGAGTCATCTTCCCCTTTTTTGAACTTCTATTCTTTGCACTATTCCTCTGCGCAGTGGCTAAGGAATGTCGTTGGTTGCCCAGGGATAGAGAAGCATTTGCCAGGGTAAAGAGGGGCGAGATAAGCTGGGGCTATCTCAGCCTCGCTTACGGGATAGTGTCGGTTGTCCTTTTGCAGGTCATAAATGTCGCAGAGGTGCTAGAAGGACACAAGACGATCATGAGCTTAGTTCATCTTGTGATGTTGGCCTACCTGACCTTTTTCAACAGTTGGTCTAGGAATGCGATCATTGGAATCATATCAAGGTTTAAGGAAAAGTGGGAGCGCCACTAACCTTCCGCGGCAGGGTGAGAGGGAGAAGGGAGATATCAAGATGGCAAGAATCGAAGCAAGTGTGGTGATCAATCGACCCGTTGAAGAGGTGTTCGCGTATGTGGACGACGAAGGGAATGCGCCCAAGTGGGAATCGTATATTCTTGAAGAGGAGCAGACGTCCGAGGGCCCTAAGGGCGTGGGCACGACGCTCCGGGGAGTGGGCCGATTTCTTGGCCAGCGAATAGAATTCACCGCAGAGATTACCGACTACGAGCCCAACAGGAGGGTGACGGAGAAGATCTCAGGAGGGCCCATCTCACTCGAGGAGACCTTGACCTTCGAACCCGTTGAGGGCGGCACAAGGCTCACCATCGTCGGCGAAGGGGAGACGGGCGGGTCCTTAGGCATGGCCGAGCGGATTGTGATCCGCATGTTTCAAAGAGACGTGGAAGCCAATCTGGCCAGACTCAAGGACATCCTAGAAGCGGAGGCTTAGGGCAGCGCAATGTCGCCTGACACGTACGTTGGCGGTTGCCCACCTCTTCCGCGGCAGGGTGAGAGGGGGGAGATACAGAAGAATCGCCTCAGCATAGAGGCTTATTGCGAGCGGGCCAGCCGAGACATCGTAGTCCACCTAGACGGTAAGCGAATAACTATCACGGAACAGATACCTTTGCAGGCTAGAAGGGCAGATCTTCTACCTGCTCAGCCGCAACCAACTGAGCCTGTTTTTTCGAGGGACATATCTCGAGATAGTCGCACCAAGAGCAGAAGGGGTTCACCCGCGGCTTGAACTGCTCCGTCCCTTCAATCTGGGCGATGATCTCTTTTATCTTCTCCACCGCCGCGTCTAGGTGTTCCTTCGATCTAGTAGTGGTCAACTTCTCCCCCGCTTGGAGGTAGTGAGCGGTGAGTTTCGAGGCGAAGATGGCCCGCTGGTGGTAGAGCCCTAGGCAGTAGATGCTCATCTGGAGGTCCTGGTCGAATTCCTCCTGGGGAGGGAGATAAGTCCCGGTCTTGTAGTCGATGAGTTCATAGGTGCCATCGGGGAGGCGATCTACCCGATCGATGCGGCCCATGAGTATGAAATCGGCAATAGACACCTCCAACCGCTCCTCGATCACCTCCGGCCGAACGCTCATATCTTCTGAGTGGTAGTAGATCTCCAAGACCTCCAGAGCCTTCTCCCCCCACATCCTCTCCTCCTCTGCCGACTTAAAGACCCGCCGATCTTGCCGCAGCCAATGCTGGCGGAGAAGATGCTTCAACCCCTCCAGGGTGCGCCCCTCGGGAGGCACGCGGAAGAAATCGGCTAGCGCCTTATGGATGGCTCGCCCGAAGATGAAATGGGGCCACTCCCTCTTATACTTGGGCCCCAGGTAGTCGATATACTGGAACTTGTAGCGGAGGGGACAACGCAAAAAGATGCTGAGTTTGTAGGGACTGACTTTCATAGCACCGTCTTTTCGTGGTGTCAGATGTTACCATCTGACACCCTGAATCTCGTTGCGACTCACTTTTGGCTGTCAGGAGGTAACTCCTGACAGCACTAAACTGGTCAGCTCTTGCTCCTTGGTAGTTCTCGCTCCAGGAATCCAAGTTTCTCAACTATTCGGCCGAGCCTTGCCGACATACCCCTCGTTCTTGGGATGGGTTCCATAGTCAGAAACGACACTTGACGATTGTGTCCATCTATTAGGTCGTAGACCTCATCCAGCGTTGCTCTAATCTCTTCGGTAAGGTTCGCACTCTCTCCACTCAGTCGGAAATCGTGGTATGCCACCGCGCGAAGAGAGGAGATATCAAAGTATGTCCATTCACCTTTGATCACAACTTCTCTATCGTGCTCCAGCGCACTGATCACCTCAAGATTGCTCTTTGCCAGCGAAAGATTGGCAGCGATTTCGTGGCGCAGGGAACGGCGAAGTCTCTGTGTTCTCTTCTTTGTCTGGAGCCACTGAGTTGTGTAAGCTATCGCAATTGATCCTGCTACGGTCAAGCCTACAGTAAAGAGGACTTCCGCAGGGTCCATGCCGGAACCTCTATCAAAGCCTGCTGCTTACTTTAACTCCTAGTGGCGTCAGATGTTACCATCTGACGCCCTGATTGTCAGTAAGTGTCCGCTTGTGCTGGATTTCAAATCCAGCACAAGCGCAAAAGCATCTACATCGTCTCTGGCGCAGAGACGCCCATGAGCCCCAGAACCTGGGCTAACACGATCTGGCAAGCCTTCACTAATTTGAGCCTAGCCTTGTTGAGGGGCATATCCTCAGGATAAGAGGAGACGACGCGACATTGCTTGTAGAAGGAGTGGAAGGCGCTGGCTAAATCTTGGGCGTAGTAGGTCAAATGATGGGGAGCCAGGTTGGTGGCCGCCAACTCCACGATGTCCGGCAGAAGCACCATCTGCCTGAGGAGAGCCAACTCCGCCTCATGGGTCAAAAGGGAGAGATCGCCGTCTGAGTAATCTAGGTCGCCGGCGTAGCGGAGGATACTGGCGATCCTAGCGTGGGCGTATTGCACATAGTAGACCGGGTTCTCCTCCGACTGCTCCTTGGCCAACTCTAAGTCGAAGTCCATCTGGCTATCGGCGGCATGGGCGAGGAGGAAGAAGCGAACCGCATCGGGGCCCACCTCATCAAGGACCTCCCGCAGGGTGACGAACTCCCCCGTGCGCTTAGAGAGGCGCAGTACCTCCCCGCCCCTCTTCAGGGTGACTAACTGGTAGATGAGAAGCGTTAGCCGCTCCGGGTCCAACCCCAAAGCCCGCATCATAGCCTTCATGCGGGGAACATGCCCCTGGTGGTCCGCCCCCCAGACATCTATCACCCCATCAAAGCCTCGCTTTATGAACTTCTCGTAATGATAGGCGATATCCGAAGCGAAATAGCCGGGCTCCCCCGTGGAGCGGACGACCACCTCGTCCTTGTCGCCTCCCAAGGCGGCAGCCGCAAACCAGATAGCCCCCTCTTCCTCAAAGATGTGACCCCCCTGGCGCAGGATCTCCATAACCTCCGCAAAGTAGCCATCCTCGTATAGGCTTCGCTCTGAGAACCAGTTGTCGTACCGGATGCCCAAGAGTTCCAGGTCCTCCTTGACACCCTCTAAGACCTTAGATAGCCCCACCTCGCTGATGGCCTCCAGCGCCTCCTCACGCGGCATCCGCAGGTATCTCGTGCCCTCGGCCTCGGCTATCTCTTGCCCCCACTCCACCATATATCGGCCTCGATAGCCACCTTCCGGTATCTCCTCCTCTTGCCCCAGCGCCTGGGCGTAGCGGGCGTATAAGGTCTTGTTAAAGAGGCGCATCTGAGTACCGGTATCGTTAATGTAATATTCCCGCTGCACCTCGTATCCCGCGGCCTCCAATAGGTTGGCCAAACCGTCCCCCAAAACCACATTGCGCGCGAAACCCACATGCAAGGGGCCGGTGGGGTTGGCGCTGCCATACTCCACCTGGACTCTCTTCCCCCGCCCCAGATCCAAGCGACCATAGGAAGGGCCTTGGGCTAATATGGTCTCCACCTGTTGAGCCAGCCAGCCGTCGTCTAGGGTGAAATTGATGAAACCGGGCCCGGCCACCTCCACCCGGCTGATGAATTCCGCTTCAGACAGGTACCTGACGATGACCTCGGCCAACTGACGAGGGGAGAGTTCAACCTGGCGGGTTATCTGCAAAGCCAGGTTGGTAGCATAATCCCCATGCTCCTCCCGCTGGGGCTGCTCCACGATGAGCGGAGGCAACTCAAAGGGTGGCAGATCTCCAGCCCCCTGAGCGTTCAACACCGCACCCTTTAAGAGTTGGGCTATCTCCCTTTTCATCTAAGACCTATACTCCCTTCCCTACGGGATCCTGCAAGGATAAGGACATCTCCTCCCAATTTTTCCCCACCTTTATATCCACCTTGAGGGGAGCCCGCAACTCATAGGCCCCTTCCATGACTGAGCGGACAAGGGGAGCCACGGTTTTCAATTCCCCCTCCGGCACTTCCAGGACCAACTCATCGTGCACCTGGAGGGTCAAGCGGCTGGCTAACCCCTTCTCTTGGAGAGCCCCGTGAAGACGGATCATCGCTATCTTGAGGATATCAGCGGCGCTGCCTTGGATGGGCATGTTGATAGCCATCCGCTCCGCCGCTCGTTTCACCCGGCCATGGGCTCGACTAGTAGATCGAAGTTCCGGGAAGTAGCGACGCCGACCGAGGAGAGTGGAGACATACCCCTTCTCTCGAGCCATCCGCTTGGTCTCCTCTATATATTCTCTCACCTTGGGATAGCGGGCGAAATAATTGGCGATAAACTCAGCGGCTTCCTCCTGCGAGAGCCCCGTCCTTTGAGCCAAGCCGTAAGCGCCCATGCCGTACGAAAGGCCGAAGTTGATGCTCTTGGCTACGCGCCGCATCTCAGGGGTAACCTGGGAGAGGGGGACATCCATAACGGTAGCCGCGGTGCTGGCATGGATATCCTCCCCCCGTTTGAAGGCGCTCAAAAGTCCCGGATCCTGGGAGATGTGAGCCATGATCCGCAACTCCACTTGGGAGTAATCGGCCGACAAGAGCAGGCAACCCTCCTCCGCTATGAACGCTCGCCGCACCTGACGCCCTATCTCGGTACGGATAGGGATGTTTTGCAAATTGGGATCGCTGGAGGAGATCCGCCCCGTCACCGTTCCCGTCTGATGGTAGGAGGTATGGACCCGGCCGGTCCGAGGGTTTACCAAAAGTGGCAGAGCATCGAGGTAGGTGGATTTCAGTTTGCTGAGTTGCCGATGCTCCAAGACCAGTGCGATGATGGGATGCATACCCCGCAACTCCTCCAAGACCCTAGCCGAGGTAGAATATCCGGTCTTAGTTCTGGCTTTGGCTGGGAGCCCCAACTCCTTAAAGAGGACGGTACTAAGTTGCTGGGTGGAGGATATGTTGAAGGGGTGACCGGCCATCTCGTAGATCTCCTTCTCCAGGGCGGTGATACGCAGATATAGTTCCCGGGACATCTCCTTCAGGTGCTCTATGTCTAAAGCCACCCCGGCCATCTCCATGGCCACCAAGACCTCTACCAGCGGTATCTCCACTTGGACGAAGAGATCCCAAAGTTGGTGCTCTTTCAGTTCCGCCTCCAAGAGCCTAGCCAACCGCTCCGTGGCTTCCACATCGGCGATAGCGTAGGGGGCTGCGGCGGCGATGGGGACCTGGGCCATGGTCTTTTGATCTCTTCCCTTGCCGATCAGTTCACTGATGGAGGTCATCTCTACCCCCAGTTTCCGCCAGGCCAAATTCTTCAAGCCGAAGCCCCTTCCCCCG
Organism: Anaerolineales bacterium UBA3082; assembly: GCA_002366595.1. GTDB lineage: Bacteria > Chloroflexota > Anaerolineae > UBA7937 > UBA7937 > UBA7937. Next base: position 53,037 of record DFBK01000054.1, read on the forward strand.
GGGTCGAGGAGATAAGCGGCGATCATGGTATCGAAGGCCAGCCCCTGAACCTCCAGACCATGACGGCGCAAGACCATTAAGTCGTATATGGCGTTATGGGCCCATTTGGCTACCCCATCGTCCTTGAGGATAGGGGCCAAGGCGGCCTCAACCTCCTCCCAAGGCAATTGCCCCTTTCCCTCGGGATCCCGTCCCTCGGGATCCCGTAGGGATAGGGATAGGGATAGGGACGGCTCCAAGTGACCGAGGGGGATATAATACCCCCCTCCAGGCTTTGTAGTGAGGGCCAGCCCCACCAGATCTACGGACATGGCGTCTCTGCCTGTGGTCTCCACATCCAAAGTTAAGTGAGAGGAGTGGGATAACTCGGTCACCACCCTTTCCAGCGCCTTTTTGGTGGTCACCACTTGACCATCAACGGTTGCTTTCCCCTCAGGGGTCAAGAGCATCAACTGCTCCGCCTTTTGCTCCGATTTGGGCAACCGATCCACCAGACTCCGAAACCCTAACTCCCTGAAAACTTCCACCACCCGATCCCGGTCGTAATCGCTAGTGCGACACTTCTCCAGATCTAGAGTAATGGGAACATCGGTGACGATGGTTGCCAAACGCTTGCTCAAGAAAGCCTGCTCCTTGCCCTCAACGAGGGCGTTTCTGACTCTGGCTGGTTCGATCTCCTCTAGATGCTCATAGATATCCTCGAGGGTGCCATACCCTGTGATGAGATCGGTGGCGTACTTAGGCCCTATCCCTCGAACTCCGGGTATGTTGTCCGAAGCATCTCCTACCAGAGCCTTGTAATCCACCAGCAGGGAAGGTCGTAAGTTGTACTTCTCCTCGAGGGCTTTCTCATCAAAGAGCCTGGCTTCGGAGAAAGGTTGTCGGTGGCCCCCGGTGGTCAAGACCTTTACCTGGGGAGATACTAACTGAAAGGCGTCGTAATCACCGGTGAGGATGAGGGTCTCCACCCCCAACTCCTGGGCCTGCTTAGAGAGGGTGCCGATGAGGTCGTCCGCCTCGTACCCTTCCACCTCGAAGATGGGGATACCTAGAGCCTCGATCACTTCTACTATGCGAGCCATCTGGTCCCGCATCTCCTCGGGCATACGAGCCCGCTGAGCCTTATACTCCTTGAACTCTTGGTGCCTAAAGGTTTCCTTCCCCGCATCGAAGGTCACGGCGATGTAGTCAGGCCTCTCTTGCTCCAAAGCCCGAAGGAGCATCAGGGTGAAGCCGTACACCGCGTTGGTCAACTCCCCTCGGGAGGTGGAGAAAGCATCTATGGGGAGAGCGAAGAAGGCTCGATAGGCTAAAGCGTGCCCGTCCACAAGAACCAGTTTCTTACCCATCGCCTCACTTCCTGGATATATCCATTCTAGCCCCTCGCAAAGCCAAAGTCAAAGAAAGGGTTGCGATATGTGGAAAAGCATACGCCGCTTGGCGTAGTGGCAAAGAAAAGGCATGCATAGTATCTCTTCCTGCTTCTTACAATCGGTCAATTTTTAGTCGGTTGGGGAGACATTAGGGATGG
>DFBK01000029.1 GCA_002366595.1 Anaerolineales bacterium UBA3082
GAGGTAGATGTTCGGGCCCCGGACACTCAGTTCTATCTCCTTTGAAGGGTCCATCACCCCCTGCTGCAACTGATCTACCACCCGCCGGCTCACCTCCTTGAGGTTTATCACCCGGGACTCGTGCTGGGAGAGAAATTCATGGATCACGGCCACAGATAAGATGCGGTTGAGGCTCTCCCGCAGGGCCTTACGCGCCTCTCTGGATTTGGCTCGTCGGGCTTGGAGGCGCAAGAGAGCGGCGATACTTTGCAGATTGTTCTTCACCCGGTGGTGGATCTCCTGGATCATGGCTGATCTTATCTTCGCCTCCCGTTCCCTCCGCCGGGCGGCGGTAGCATCGTGGATGGTTACCAACGCCCCCACCACCTGGGGGCCTCTCTCCCAAAATCGCTGCCAGCCATCTGGGGAGAGGAGCGGCAACACCTTCCTAATCCATATCCGCTCTCCCTCTTGGGCCTCCTCTTCTAAACATTTCACTTCTCTCAGCACCTCTTCAACCAACGCCTCGTCGGAGGTGGCGAGATATTTCAACTCCTTCCCCACCAGGCTCTCCATATAGCCCAGTCGCCGATAGAGGTTGTTGGCGATGCCGCTAGCGTAGAGAATCTGCCGCTGCGCATTGACCACCAATATGCCATCATGCTCCCCGAAAGGACTCAGTTTCTCCGCTCCTGCTAGGGTTCCACTAGCGAGCATCTTCTGGAGTTCTCCTGTTGCCCACCGGAAACTGGGAAGGCGCCGCTTATGCCGCTCCTGTTCAATCATCGTCTTCTCCACGCTCAGCGCGCCCAGCAACCTCTTTTGAGGGTCAAAGAGGGGCAACATCTCTTGGAAGATGGGCGCTCCGTCGGCGATGATCCTCTGGGAGGCGCGAGCCGGCTTTCCACTCTCCAGCGCCCTGAAGAGAGCAGGCCTTTCCCCTCGACTCACCGCCTGGCCACATATCGGCTCATAGATAGGGGCCACAGAATGGGGTCTAGCCTGGGCCACCACCACCGCCTCCTCCTCCCCTCTCCTGCAGTAAAGCAGGATGTCAGCGCGGCTGATATCGGCCGCGATAGGCATACCCTTCTCCACCCTCTTCAAAAGAGCGATGTCCCCTCTCTTTAGCCCGCAAGATCTTAAGACCGCTGCGTCCATGCTCGACCTCGAGCCACCTATAAGAGGATGGCCGATAGCGTGGTCTGCCATCGACCATCAAGCCAGGTCGGGGCGAGAGGATTTGAACCTCCGACCACTTGTACCCCATACAAGTGCGCTACCTGGCTGCGCTACGCCCCGAATTCAACCCTATTATATCAAATACTACCACCCTTGACAAGAGCCGATATTTCCCTTCTGGCGAAGAACTCCTCCAGTGCCACCTCCCGAATCTTCACGCTGAAGACCTGACCGAACCGCTGGGCGACGCTCTTCCGTACCTCGCTCATCTCTGGAGCCTCGCCTAGCACCTCTTCCATAGAAATGACCCCCATATCTCTGTAGCCACAGGGGATTATGAGAGCAAAATGAGAGAGGTCGGGGGAGACATTGAGAGCGAAGCCGTGGTAGGTTATCCATTCCTCGATGCGGGCTCCCAAGGCGGCGATATTCTTATCCCCTACCCAGACGCCGATTCTCCCTTCCCGACGGCCCGCTTCCACGCCGAAATCCGAAAGGGCGCGAATCAGCACCTCCTCCAGGGAGTGCATATACCAACCCACATCTTGCCGGTGCCCCCTTAGGTCTAAGATGGGGTAGCCCACCAGTTGCCCCGGCCCGTGGTAGGTGACATCGCCGCCCCGTTCCACCCGGTGCACTTCTATCCCCAGCCGGGCCAGGAGTTCCCTCGAGGCGACGATGTTTTTCTCATCTCCCCGCCGCCCCAAGGTTATCACCGGCGGATGCTCAAGGAGGATAAGCACATCTTCGATCCGCCCCTCCCTCCTCGCCGCCACTAGACGATGCTGAAGGTCAAGCGCCCAACTATACGGCTCAAGACCAAGATTTAGAAGCAGCATTTCCTTCCCCATATTCGTAGCGTCGGGAGATCGTCACCCTAAAGGGCGACGCTACACCGCTATTTCACTGCAATTGTCTAAATCCGATAACGTTGTAAAGCCCTTTCGGAGACCATAGTTCACCTCTTGACCCGCGCATCAAAATTCACCCGTTTTCTCGCCTCGCTATCTCACTCCTGGCAAAGTGTCCCCCTCACTTCCCCAGCCTCGAACCCACGAACCTCCTCTGTCCCCGCAAGAACTCCTCGATCCCCATAGCCCTCTTCCCCGCCAACTGCACCTCCTCCAGGGCCAAGGGCCCCTCTCCCGTGACCACCGCTGCCCCCTCTTTGGTGGCTACCACCAAACCAGGTTCTCCCCGCTTTCCCTTTATGGGGCGAGCCTGCAGGATTTTCAGCAGTCTCCCCTCAAAATCTGTATATGCGCTGGGCCAAGGGTTGTAGGCCCGAACCTGTCGCCATATCTTGACGCTGCTCATACCCCAGTCGATGAGTCCATCCTCCTTCTTCAAAATCTTGGTATAGGTCGCCTTATCCTCTTCCTGAAACCGCGGTGCTATCTCTTCTTTGAGCCAGCGAGGCAGCGTCTCCAACAGCAAGTCGGCTCCCAGATAGGCTAGTTTCTCCGTCAAGGAGCCTCGATTGTCCTCGGGGGCGATGGATAACCGCGCCTGAGCCAGGATGGGGCCCGTGTCCATCCCCTCATCCATGAGCATGATAGTGATCCCCGTCTCCTCCTCCCCGGCCAAGAGGGCCCCTGCCACCGGGGAAGCGCCCCGATACCTGGGCAAGAGAGAGGCATGCACATTGAGGCAGCCGAAGGGGGGGATGGCCAAGACCTCTGGCGGCACTATCTGACCATAGGCGGCTACCACTATCACCTGAGGCTTCAACTCTAGCAAAGAGGTGACCACCTCCTCCTTTTTGAGAGAGCGCGGCTGCATCACCGGGATACCACAGGCCAGGGCCACCTCTTTCACCGGCGAAAAGGCAACCCGTCGCCCTCGACCCGCCGCCTTATCGGGCCTGGTGACCACGGCCACCACTTCGTACCCCTCCCGCAACCTCTTCAAAGAGGGAACAGCAAACTGTGGCGCACCCATAAAGATCAACCTTTCACCCATGCGACCTCCCTGGCGATTTCGAGTGCACCCTTTTCCCCGCTGGGGGGTTACACATCTTGAACAATTCTATCACACCCCACCGACCATTCCAAATAATTGACATCCGAGCAAAGGGTGGTAGAATGATAGAGGAGGAGAAACCATGACTGAGGAGACTGAAGGAGCCGAGGGAGAGATCGCGGATGAACTGAAGCGGTTCGGAAAGGTGCTGCATTCCACCGCCAAGGCCGCTTGGGAGAGCGAAGAGCGGCGCGAACTTGAAGCCGAGATCGTAAGCGGCTTGAACGCTCTTGCCAGCGAGATCGAAAGAGCGCTCAGGGAGTGTCGAGTCAGGCCTGAGGGTGAGGTCTTGGAGGTCAGGGCTCGTGAGGTGAAGGAGAAGGCCCAAAGCGGAGAGTTAGGCACGGAGGTGCGCCGGGGGTTTCTGCAGGCCCTGCGCCAGATCAATACCGAATTGGAAAGCCTTCAGAGCTCCTGGGCCCCGGCGGAGAAGGCCGAAGAAGAGAAAGAGTAGCCCTCTGGGAAAACCGATGTAGACTCACTTCTGCTGGCCCTGCCGCTTGGTGCGGCCGGGGGTTGGAAGTGTCAACAGAATAAAAAAGGAGGAAACAATGGCTGAAGAGAAAGCGCCGCCGGCGGAGGAGATAACAGAGAACGACAAACTGATGGCTGCTTTATCCTATATCTTTGTGGTCATCGTGTCGTTGATCATCCTCCTATCGGAAAAACTGAAGAATAGGCCCTTCCAGAGGTACCATGCGATCACTTCTTTGGCCTTGGCGGTGGTGTATATCATCTACGAAGCAGTGATAAGCCTGTTCTACTGCGGAGCTACTGCCATCACGGGCGGAATTCTTGGCCTTTGCCTCTGGATTGTGTTCTTTGTGCCCTTGATCCCAGCCCTGTACTATGCCTATCTCTCTTACCAGGGCCAGTACTTCGACATCCCTGTGGTCACCGATTTCATTAAGAACCAAGGCTGGGTTTAGACAAACAAGGGGTTCCGCCCAAGAGCGAGGAGAAACCTCCTCGCTTTTCTCCAACTCCATCTACTTTGCGTTATAATGGAAGCCACTCTCCATTCCTAAAGGATCCCCGTCCTTACCGGATCCCGTAGGGATAGGGAAGAGGAGGAGGGATTTGATCGCCCCTCAACTGAGGTGGGAGGTAGCCAAGCCAGCCCCTCAAGAATATCTGGCTCGCTTCCCGGATCTGCCTCCCTCTATCGCCCAATGCCTCTACAACCGAGGGTTCAAAACTCCCCAAGAGGCTTACGCTTTCCTCTCCGGCGAGCCTGAAGAGGACGACCCCTTTCAACTGCGGGGGATACATCAGGCAGTGGCCCGCATCCGCCAGGCGATCCGCCAAAAGCAGCGGGTCGCTGTCTATGGCGACTTCGATGCCGATGGGGTGGCCGCCACCGCTCTTTTGGCCCAGACCATCTCCTCCCTGGGCGGACAACCCTTGCCTTATATCCCTCATCGGGTTGATGAGGGGTACGGCCTCCATAGAGAGGCGTTGGAGAGACTGGCCCAGGAAGGTTGTCGTCTCCTGGTTACCGTCGATTGCGGCGTCCGCTCCATAGAAGAGGTGAGGTATGCTCGACAACTCGGCTTGGAGGTGATCATCACCGACCACCATTCACCTCCAAAAGAACTCCCACCCGCTCTAGCCGTTGTCAACCCCAAACGAGAGGACTGCCCCTACCCCTTCAAGGGGCTCTCCGGGGTCGGAGTGGCCTTCAAGTTGGCCCAAGCCCTCCTAAAGGTCGAACACCGCGTCCCCCTCTTTTCCCATCCCTTCCCTCGGGATCCCTTTGGGACGGGATCCCGTAGGGACAGGGATACTTTCGTAAGGAAGAGCACCCCTTTAGAAGAGAAGGAACTCTTAGACCTAGTCGCTTTGGGCACCATCACCGATCTTTCCCCCCTCTTGGGCGAGAACCGGAGCCTAGTGAAAAAGGGGCTTTCAGCCCTTAACGATTCACCGCGGCCGGGCATCTTGGCCCTCTCTGCTTCTTTGAAAGAGAGGACTATCACCTCCCAAACCATAGGCTACATTCTGGGCCCCCGGTTGAACGCCGCCGGACGCCTGGGAGATGCTATGACCAGTTACCGCTTGCTCACCACCTCTTCCCCTGCTGAGGCTCAAGAACTGGCTTTGGAGTTAGAAGAGAAGAACCGTCAAAGAAAGGATCTCACCCTCCAAGTGTTGGAAAAGGCCCGAAGGCAGATTGAGGGGCAAGAAAGCGAGCCTATCCTTCTTGCCAAGGGAGAGGTTTTCCCTTGCGGAGTAATCGGCCTGGTGGCCAGCCGCCTCTCAGAGGAGTTCTACCGTCCAGCGGTGGTGATAGAGTGGGGAGAGGAGGAAAGCCGAGGCTCCGCGCGGAGCATCCCAGAGTTCAACATCGCCAAGGCCTTGGACGAATGTCGAGATCTTCTCCTAAGATACGGCGGCCATTCCCTGGCTGCTGGCTTCACCGTGAAGAGCGAGGATCTCGTCACCTTAGAGGAGAGACTGAGGGGCCTCGCTGCAGGCCAACTTTCGGGCCTAGAACTCATACCCACCCTCTCCATCGACGTCGAGGTTCCTTTAACCGATCTAGAACCCGCCATCTTCGCCGCCGCCCAGACCCTCGAGCCTTTCGGCCCCTCCAACCCGCCCCCCACCTTCCTCAGCCGAAAGGTAGAGGTGCGAGAGGCACGTGTTGTGGGCCAGGCCCATCTCAGGCTCACCCTCACCGATCCCATCCCTCGGGATCCCTGTGGGACGGGATCCTGTAAGGATGGCCGGGTGATCTGGAATGGCATCGCTTTCGGAAGGGGAGAGGAGGCCAACTCCCTTTCCCGCTACATCGACATCGTCTACGTCCCCGAGATCCACTGGTGGAATAACGAGGAGCGGCTACAGTTGAGGGTGCTGGATCTCCGCTCCATCAGCGAGGGATAAGTAGGTAGGACAGGTTTCCATACCTGCCCTTACCCTCGTGGTCTCCCTCCATCCAAAGCACCAGACACATCCCACGCTAGGCGAGATACACCAGACGCTTTCATCTGGCACAATCCTAAAGGCTCTAGCCCGCTCTTTTCCTCTCCACCCCGGGGAAAACCCTTCGATAGATCTCCCTCCAGTTAGCGATGGCGTACCCACTATACAGCATAATGAAGGGCATAAGGGGCAACCGATACCGATTCATGCTTATCGAGATCGAATGCACCAGACACCAGTAGCCAACCAACATCAGAAAGAGCAACCTATTGTCATCATTAGAATAGAGGAAGCCCACCGTCCCCGTGATCATGACCAAGAGATAAGAGAGATAGACCAACCAGGTTACAACGCTTACCCATCGCTTATCCCGCTCTCCGTAAAACCCCAGCACGAAGTGCCTTATCACAAAGGAGGTGGGATGCCAAAGGATAGCCATCTTCGTCCTCGCCCTGGCTAGGAAGGCCAAGGGCTCCTCCAATATGTAGTCCAAAGCCTCCCGGGCCGCGCACTCATTCAGTTGGGCCGCCGTTAGTCGACTGGTTTGGTAGCGATCCTCACATCTGGCGATCAGTTCATCTCTGCTCGCCCGACTATAGAATATAGGGTAGCTTCCAAACGGCCCCGGGTAGTTTAGCTCGTTACCCCCAAAGGGCCATACGAACCGGTTATTCCCCTTCCAGAGGACGTATCCCCAATTGGTCTCGATGAAGATGAAGTCGTGGTAACGGCGGTAGTTCCGCACAGTCCAAGGCACGACTACCAGAAGACAACTGGATGTAAGAAGAAGGGCGGACAGAAATGTGCTCCTTATCCCCCTCCTATGCACCAGAAACAACCAAAGAACGAGGAAGGGCAGAGAGAAGAAGACCACAGATCTTGTCAGCGCCGAGAGCCCCAAGAGAGCGCCACCCCCTACCAGATAACCCCTCCTCCTTATAGAAGCAAATCTAACTAGAAGGTAGAAGGCCCAACTCAAGAGGAAGATGAAAAGGGTCTCCGACCAAAGATAATGGGTGAAACCGATGAGGGTAGGATAGAAGGAGAAGAGGAGCGCTCCCACCAAGGCTACCCTCCTATCGAATAACTCCTCACCCAAGAGAAACAGGATCCAGACATTGATGGTGCTCAAAACTATCTGTACGAACTTTATCTTCCATATACTCTCCCCAAGGAGAAAAATTGCCCCCGCCAGGAAGAGGCGATACAAGGGTGGGTAGTTCGTGCCCACGAGACCCTGCCCGGAGAGGAACTTCAGCGCATAGCGGAAGTATATCCTCTCATCCAATACCAGCGGTATCTCGGCAGTGAGGGCTAAACAGTAGACTTTCAGCAGGAAAGAGGAGACCATAACAGCGATCAGCCCTAGGCGATACTTCCTCATGTCCGCTTCCATTCCTGATAGCCAAAGGATAGCACAGTACAAGGATATTCTACCCCCTGACCGTTAACTATTCAACCCTATTTGACGAGGGAAAGGAGGTAGATGTATACTTTGGTAAGGAAGGAGGCCTAAGATGCTACTGATTAACGGCACCTTAGTAACCGAAAACGACATCATCCCCGACGGCGCTCTCCTCATCGAGGGTGACCGGATCGCCGATCTAGGAAGCACGAAGGAACTCCTAGCCAACCACCCAGGCGAGGAGCGCCTCGATGCCCAAGGGATGTTGGTCATGCCTGGCCTTATCTGCGCTCATACCCATTTCTACGGCGCTTTCGCCCGGGGCATGCCCCTCAAGGCTGAGCCCCCCACTAACTTCCCGCAGATACTGGAGCGGCTCTGGTGGAGACTGGACAAGGCCCTCACCTTGGAAGATGTACGCTACTCCGCCCTCGTCTGTCCAGTGGACGCTATAAGTCACGGAACCACAACCCTCATTGACCACCACGCCAGCCCCAACGCCATCGAAGGCTCCCTGGAAACCATCGCCTCGGCGGTCCAGGAAGCGGGAGTGCGGGCCTGTCTCTGCTACGAGGTCTCGGATCGGGACGGGGAAGAGAAGGCCACCCAGGGACTCAAGGAGAACCGAGAGTTCATCAGGGCGGCGAGGGACGGGAAGTTTGGCCCCCTCATCGCTGGCACCTTCGGCCTCCACGCCTCCCTCACCCTTTCCGACGCCACTCTCAAGAAGGCGGTGGAAGCAGCCGAGGGGGTGGGTTTCCACATCCACGTGGCCGAGGATAAAGCCGATGTCCAGGACAGTCTTAAGAAGTCGGGGCTTCGGGTCGTGGAGCGGCTGAATAAGATGGGTATCCTGGGAGAACGGACCATCGCCGCCCACTGCATCCACATCGACGCCTCCGAGATGGATACCCTGAGAGAGACAAGAACCAAAGTAGTCCATAACCCCCGCTCCAACATGAATAACGCCGTCGGGGCGGCTGATGTCCCAGGTATGTTGAGACGCCGCATAGTCGTCGGCTTGGGGAACGACGGCTTCTCCAACAATATGTTCCGAGAGATGAAGACCGCCTATCTGATCCATAAGCACGTGGAAGGAAACCCCCAAGCGATGCCCGCCGACGAGGTAGTCAAAATCGCTACGCGAAATAACGCTCTCATAGCCAACCTCTTCTTCCCTCGTCCCTTGGGAGAACTCTCCGTCGGTGCCTACGCCGACATCATCCTCCTGCGCTACCTCCCTCCCACCCCTCTCCGGGTGGAAAACCTCCCTTGGCATATCATCTTCGGCATGGACGGGAGCCAGGTGGATACCACCATCGTGGGAGGGCAGGTTCTCATGCGGGGCCGGCGACTAGTTACCCTCGATGAGGAGGCTATCTTCGCCCGGGCTCAGGAACTGGCCCAAGACCTATGGAGGAGGGTGTAACCATGTCAGAGAGGATCCGCTATCTCTGGAGCCGTGCCACCACCCCGGTTAAGGTGGGGCTCCTCTTCGGCGCTCTGGGTGCCCTTTTGGCCCTCCTGGGCTGGTTCCGGGAGAGGGGAGACCTATTGGGCCTACTTCTCGCCCTCCTCATCTCCTTCGCCACCTGGGGGGTCGTCTCCTGGGCCATAGCCCAGGCGGTGCACGAGGTAGAGAAAGACGAAGGGGTCTAGATGGCCAAGAGGTGTAACCTCTGCGCAGGGCAGGGCACGGTCGAGGAAGAGACCTGTCCCCTCTGCCGAGGAAGTGGCCAGTTCACCGAAGGTTGTGGCTCCTGCCACCATTTCTGTTTCTCCCCCCTCTCCTATCAGAGGAGCGGGGGCGGCTCGGGGTACTGTACCTTATCTCTGCGCCGCCTAGTCCCTGGCTGGCCTAGAAAGAAGGGAGAATCGGAGACCATGAGAAAAGCCATAGTAAGGGTGAATCACCATTGCAAAGATTATAGGGAGACCGAACGGGAGGATGCCACTTTCGGCTCCTGGTGGAGGAAAGAATGGCCGACCTTAAAGTAGAGATCTGTGGCTTGAGATTCAAGAGCCCCATCCTGGCCGCGGCTGGCCCCCCTACCTGGAACGGTAAGGCTATGGTGGCTTGCGCCCAGGGAGGAGCGGGCGGCATCGTGGCCAAGACCATCTCCACCACCACCGCTCAAGTCCCTGAGCCTTGCATGGCCCAATTCGGTAAGGCCTCCATGCTCAACACCGAACTCTGGTCGGAACTCCCCCCTGAACAGTTCATAGAGAAAGAGTACGCCATCGCTAAGGAGACGGGACTCCCCCTCATCATCAGCCTAGGTTATACCGCCGACCAGATCGCTAAACTGGCCCCCAAGGTAAAGCCCTTCGCTGACGCCTTAGAGTTGAGCACCCATTATATCGGCGAGGATCCTCGGCCTATGATCGAGGCTATCCAGGCGGCGAAGGCCGCGGTGCAAGTGCCCATCTTCGTCAAACTCAGCCCCCTGGGCAGGGAGATGAAAGCCGCCGCCCAAGCGGCCCAAGAGGCAGGAGCCGACGGAATCGTAGCCATCAACTCCTTCGGCCCCTGCCTGGCGATCGACCCAGAGACCGGGCTTCCGTTGATGGGGAGCGAGGAGGGGTACGGTTGGCTTTCCGGCCAGGCCCTTAAGCCCTTGGCTTTGCGTTGCGTCTTCGATGTCGCGCGCACTGTGGATATACCCGTTTTTGGCTGTGGGGGCATCTCCCGAGGCACCGACGCCATCGAGATGTTCATGGTGGGAGCCTCCGCCGTCCAACTTTGCACCGCCGCCATCCTTCGCGGTCCCGCCGTCTTCGGAAAGATAGCCCGAGAGATGGAGGTCTGGCTCGACTCCCACGGCTACGAGTCGGTGAACGAGGTCAAAGGCCTCACCCTGCGGCGCATCAAAGAGCGCAAGTTTCGCACCACTCACCTACCGCCCCTCGTAGACCCCGACCTATGCAACGGTTGCCGACTCTGTGAGATATCTTGCGTCTACGACGCCATAAACATCATCGACGAGAAAGCCCAGGTGGACGAGGACCTCTGCTACGGCTGCGGCCTCTGCGTCACCCGCTGCCCCACCCGGGCGCTTTCCATGCCACAATAATACGCGGAGTAGGGATATTTAGAGGGTAAGCGATGGCCGAACTGATTGAATTAAAATGTCCTAACTGCGGGGGCCAGATGGAATGGGTAGGCGGTCCCGTCCAGGTAGTGTGTCCCCATTGTGGCACACAGTTTGTGGTGCCCTCAGAAGTAGCAGAGTATCTAGCATGTCCAAAATGCGGCAAGGTTGATCGTGTCCAAAAGGTGAGTGCTGCCTATAGGGCTGGCCTCTCAGTCCTCGCGCCACCCCAGGAGCCTAGTCCAACCGATTGGCAAGGCATTCTTATAGTGCCTGGGGCTATGATCACCATTCCTCTTGGGGGCTTATTCACTTGTCTCGCGCTATACGCTCTCAATTTTGCATTTTCTGAAGGCGCCAAGGACATCTCTAGTAGTGCCGGTAGTGCCTTTGGTTTTCTGGTCATTGTCGTTGGCATGCTGTCTATCGGTCTCATCGGGATGGGTCTCCCTATCTGGGCCTTCAGAAAACGAGCATCTGAGCATAGACGCCAATATCTCACCGAGAAGGCAAGATGGGAAAGAGCCATGCCTCGCTGGGAGGGTTTGTACTACTGCGCCAGGGACGACGGAGTATTTGTGCCAGGCGAAACGTCCCTTACTCCGATAGGCCAACCACAGACCTATCTGTATGCTGACTAGTAAGTAGGGCAGGTTTCCATACCTGCCCTATCTCCTACCGCTTCTCCTTACCGCTTGTCCTGGATTTGAAATCCAGGACAAGCATCGATCCAGTTTCTGCGTAGCGTCGGGCTTCAGCCCGACGAGATAACGCTGCCCCTTACCGCCTAAAGGCTCCGTTCCTGATGAAAAGGAATCGAGGCTTTAGCCGGAAAGAGAGGCCGTCGCCCTGAAGGGCAACGCTACATCTTCCCCTCCCTTCCATTTTTCCTCCAATTCTGCTACCCTTTACCCCAGGATGCGTCTCAAAGAGGCTTTAGCCGTCAATCGCGGCGACATCATCTCCTTCGTCGGTGCTGGCGGCAAGACCACCGCTATGTACCGCCTGGCCCATGAACTGGTGAGCCTCGGCTGGCGGGTGGTGACCACTACCACCACCATGATCCGTCCCCCTACCCCTCAACAGAGTGAAGAGATGATCCTGGAAGCCGATTCAACCCTGCTCCTTCAAAAGGTGGAACGAGCCCTAAAGAGCCACCACCACATCACTGTGGCTACCAGGCAGAGGCGGGATGAAAAAGGTAAATTGGTGGGCCTCCAGCCTCAACTGGTGGGCAAATTGGCCACCCTTCCCCCGATAGAGGCTCTCATCGTGGAGGCCGACGGAGCCCGGGGCCGCTCCCACAAGGCCCCGGCTCCCTACGAGCCGCCGGTCCCCCCAGCCACCACCATCCTGGTTCCTATGATGGCCGTCGATGCCCTAGGCCAGCCCCTCGATGAAAGGATCGCTCATCGCCCCGAACTGATCTCTCGGCTGACGGGAACTTCCCTGGGAGACCTTATCAGGCCAGAGGTAGCGGCCCAGGTCATCGCTCATCCAGAAGGGGGGCTCAAGAACGCCCCCCCTTCAGCCCGAGTGATCCCCCTCATCAACAAGGTGGACTCCTCAACCTTGAGACCAGCCCAGGAGGTAGCCAACTATCTCATATCTGCCAATCCCATAGATCGAGTGCTTCTAGGCGCTGTGGCGAAATCTGATTCCTTGCAGGATCCCGTGGGACCTATTCTAGAATGCTGGACGAAGGTGGCAGGGGTGATTTTAGCGGCCGGCGAATCCCGCCGCCTGGGACGCCCCAAACAACTCCTGCGCCTAGGCCAAAAGACGATGCTGGAGCATATAGTGGAGGTAGCCTTCTCCTCTCCTCTCCAAGAGGTGGTCGTCGTCTTGGGACATCGAGCAGAGGAGATCCGGCCCCTCCTAAGAGGGGTAAAGGTAGTAGTTAACGAAGAGTGGCCCCAGGGGCTGAGCGGTTCCCTCCGTGTGGGCCTAGAGGCCCTCTCCCCCCACTTTGAGGCCTGCCTCTTCCTCCTGGCCGACCAACCCAAGGTGACGCCCCAACTAATAGAGAGCCTCATCACCAGACACCGCCGCACCCTGGCCCCCATTGTGGCTCCTCGCTTTCGAGGCCGACGAGGGAACCCGGTGCTCTTCGCCCGCCCCCTCTTCCCTGAACTCCTGAGTTTGCGGGGAGAGGAGGGGGGAAGGAGCCTCATCGAAAAGCATCGCTATCTGGTAGAATGGGTGGAGGTGGATTCGGAAGAGTACTTCCTCGACATCGACACCCAGGAAGACCTGAAGCATCTGAGGAGCGAGGAGTGAAGCCGCTTTCCTCCATTAAGAACCTAATCATCGACATGGACGGAGTGCTCTACCGGGGACATCGCCCCCTACTTGGAGCCAAGGAGTTCCTCCATCATCTGGAGGAGAGGGAGACCGCCTACATCCTGGTCACCAACAACTCCACCCGCACCCCGGAGGAGCACGTCGCCGTACTCAAGGAGATGGGCATCGAGGTTGCCCCTGAGCGGATCCTCACCTCCGCCCTGGCCACAGCCAATTACCTGGGGAACCTCCTCCCCCAGGGAGCCCGGCTTTATCTCATCGGTGAAGAGGGGCTATACTCCGCCCTCGCGGCCCAAGGCTTCGAGTTCGGAAAGAGGGGTATAGAGGCCGTGGTCGTGGGGATGGACAGACAACTCACCTATGAGAAACTGAAAACCGCCACCATAGCCATCCGCCAGGGCGCCCTATTCGTGGGCACCAATCCGGACAAGAGTTTCCCCGCGGAGGAGGCGATACTCCCCGGGGCTGGAGCCATCCTCGCTGCCATAGAGGCGGCGACCGACGTCAAGCCCACCGTCATCGGGAAGCCGGAGCCCACCCTCTTCCAGATGGCTTTGCAAAGAATGGGGGCCACCGAAGAAGAAACAGCGATTATCGGCGACCGGCTGGAGACCGACATCCTAGGAGGCCAACGGTGCGGCCTCACCACCATACTTGTTCTCACGGGCATAACCCAGAAGGAAGAACTGGACACCTCTAATATTAAGCCCGACTATGTCTTCCAAGATTTGACCCACTTAGATGAGGCATTCATGCCCCTGATCTGACAGGAAGGCTAGATAGCGGCACGATTAGATAATCCAAGGAGCCTCGGCGGCAAGTGGCGGCTATTACCATCTGTCACCACGGCAAATTCTGATATGTAGGGGAGACCCTTCCAGCCTTCCGTCTTGTTGGGTGGGGACAAGCCCTGGTAGGTCGGGTATGGAAACCCGACCTACAAAACCAAAGGTCAGCAAAATAGTAGGGCAGGTTTCCATACCTGCCCTGTTTGGAAGTTTGAATCAGGCCTTCAGTCGGATACCGCCTATCCCTCGGGATCCTGTAAGGACAGCCGGTTAAGTTTTTCCGGTGCGGCCAGGGACTAGCCCTTTTCCCACCATTAGCCTGGCCCCGGATTTTCCTTATAGGATCCCTGTGGGAGAAATCCGGAGCCAGAGTGGTGTGCGCGGGGACCAACCCCGTCTTTGACTTAAACCCCCACCTTTGGTATACTTAGAGGTAGCACATCTGTCTTGAAAAGGCTTTTGGGAGGTTGGTAGATGTTTTATTTCGATCCCATGTATCTCGTCTTCGCCCTTCCGGCTCTTATTCTGGCCTTCTTCGCCCAATACAAGGTGCAATCCACATACGCCAAATACTCCAAAGTGCGCAACCTACGAGGGCTCAGCGGGCTGGAGGCCGCCCGTTGGCTCCTGGGATCCAGCGGTCTGAGCCACATCTCCGTGGAGGGAGCCCCGGGGCGTCTCGGCGACCATTATGACCCTCGCCAGAAAGTGCTGCGCCTCTCTCGGGAGGTAGCCTACAGCCAGTCGGTGGCCGCCCTGGGCATCGTGGCTCACGAAGTAGGCCACGCCCTCCAAGACCAGACCAACTACGCCTTCCTGCGGCTCCGCACCGGGCTGGTACCCGTGGTCAACCTGGGCTCCTATCTAGGCTTCATACTCTTCTTCATCGGGATATTGCTCCAATTCTCGGGGCTCATCTGGCTGGGCATCATCCTCTTCTCCGGCAGCGTCGTCTTCGCCTTCCTCACCCTGCCTGTGGAGTGGGACGCCAGCCGCAGGGCCTTGCAGATGCTCCGGGCGGGCGGCCTGGTCGATTCCAGGGAATTGAAGGGCGCCCAGGCGGTCCTCTCGGCGGCTTCCTTGACCTATGTGGCCGCCCTGGCCCAGGCGATCTCCAGCCTACTCTATTACATCTTCATCGCCTTGGGGATGCGCCGCCGCGACTAAGCGGGAGGGGATGCGAGAAACCTTGACATGCGAACACCTGACCATCTGGAGGGCGACGCCGCGAGGAAGGTCGCCCTCTTAGATTTAACCTATCCGGAACTGGAAAATCTAGTTCTCTCTCTAGGCCAGCCCCGCTATCGGGCCGCCCAGACAGCCGAATGGCTCTATAAACACCTGGCCTCTGACTTCAAGGAGATGCACAACCTACCTCTAGCCTTGCGAGACCGGCTGGCGGAGGTATCGGAGATCGAGAGGCTCACCCCTCGGGAGGAGATCAACTCCCAAGACCGTCTCACGCGAAAGGTGCTTTTCTCCCTCCCCGACGGCCACACCATAGAGAGCGTCCTCATGCACTACAAGAGGCGGCATACCGTCTGCCTCTCCACCCAAGTGGGCTGCCCTATAGGATGCCCCTTCTGTGCCACGGGACACTCAGGGTTCGAGCGGGACCTATCACCCGGGGAGATAGTAGAGCAGGTGCTATATTTCGCCCGTGAATTGCATGAGGCAGGGCAACGGCTCACTAACCTCGTCTTCATGGGGATGGGAGAGCCCTTTCTCAACTGGGAGGCCACCTGGAAAGCCATCTGTGCTCTCACCGACCCCCGCCGCTTCGGCCTGGGAGCCCGCCACATCACCATCTCCACCGTCGGCTTCGTACCGGGCATCGAGGCTCTAGCCCAGAAGAAGTCCCAAGTGGGCCTGGCCATCTCCCTCCACGCGGCCAACGATAACCTGCGAGAGACCCTCGTTCCCCTGAATCGTCGCTACCCCTTAGAGGTGCTAATGGGGGCCTGTCAAGATTATGTCAAGCAGACGGGGCGGAGGATCACCTTCGAGTACGCTTTGATAGAGAGGCTGAACGACTCCCCCTCCCATGCACAGGAGTTGGCGGGACTTCTCTCCGGCCTTCTCTGTCATGTTAACCTCATACCCCTCAACCCCACCGCGGAGTGTGCCTGGCGAGGCAGCCCAAAGGATGTAGTCTTGGCCTTCCAAAGGGAACTCCTCAAGGAAGGGGTACCGGTTACCGTCCGCATCGACCGAGGGCTAGATATCCAAGCGGGATGCGGTCAACTGCGCTCTCGAAGAGGTACATGTCAAGTCAAATGATAATGTTACCGAATACGAGGTATTGATTTTTCGCCTCACAAGGTGTAAGATTAACGAAATGGGGAAGATGATCAAACTGGCTCCTTCTATTTTGGCCGCCGATTTCTCTCGTCTCGGTGAGGAGGTGGCCGCTTGTGAGGCGGCGGGCGCAGACTACATCCACGTAGATGTGATGGATGGCCGTTTCGTGCCCCAGATCACCGTCGGCCCCCCGATAGTCGAGGCCCTGCGCCCTAGGACTCAATTACCCTTAGACGTCCACCTCATGATAGAGGAGCCAGAGAGACATATCCGGGCTTTCGCCCAGGCGGGAGCGGACATCCTTACCGTCCACCAAGAGGCCTCTCCCCTCCTCCACCGCCTGATCGAGAGGATAAAGGGGCTGGGCCTCCGCGCTGGGGTCTCCATCAACCCCATGACCCCTGTAGCCAGTGTGGAGGAGGTTCTACCCTATATCGACCTTCTCCTCTTGATGACCGTGGATCCCGGGTATGGGGCGCAGACCTTCATCCCCAGCATGCTAGAGAAGATCAAAAGGGCGCGAAGCATCCTGGATGAGAAAGGGCTCTCCTGCGAACTAGAGGTGGATGGAGGGATAAACAGCGAGACAGCGCCCCAGGTGGTGGCTGCTGGAGCCACAGTGCTGGTGGCCGGAACCGCTGTCTTCGGACAAGGTGGAGAGATAGGCGCAGCACTAAAAGCCCTTCGTGCGTCCGTATCCTGTGCCTAGATCCTGCCTGCCCTGGCAGGTGGCAGGCCAGGGAGATCTACGGGATGGAAGGAAGAGAGGATAGTAACCGCACCCCTATGGCGGGGTTTAACAAAGTGAAAAAGCCAGCCCAGGGGCTGGCTCCTGGAGTGGAGGTGAAAAAGGCTACAGCGTCAACTTTCCTTCGGCTATCATCCTGTCCAGGGAACGTAAACATTTGGCACACACCCTGAGCCGCCTCTTAGTGTTGCCGATGATGACCGTCCTCTTCTGGATATTCGGTTTGAACTGACGCTTAGTGCGATTGAGGGCGTGGCTGACGTTATGGCCGAACTGAGGCTCCTTACCACATATATCACATTTAGCCATTATATCGCTCCTTCTCAATAAATGATATCACAAAAAGGCCGTTTGAGCAAATCGAAGCCTCCAAGGAAGCGGATATAATCCTGCCCCCCGGCCCCTGGCCTGTCACGTGCCAGGACGGGCGGGGCAGGCTGAAGCCGAGACAGGAGGGAGGAGAAATGACCGAGGAGACGAAACTGGGAAAGATAGAGATATCGCCCACAGCCATCGCCCATCTGGCTAGCCAAGCGGTGCTCCAATGCTACGGTGTAGTGGGCATGGCCGCTCGTACCCTTCATAACGGCTTGGCGGTCCTTCTCCACCCCAGGGAGAGCTATCGGCGAGGCGTGGAGGTTAGACTCGTCGATGACCAGATCATCATCGATCTTTATGTCATCATCGAGTACGGTACCCGGGTCTCCGAAGTGGCCCACAATATCGTCCAGAGCGTTAAGTACAATGTAGAAAAAGCCTTAGGGGTTCCGGTGACCCAGGTGAACGTTCATGTCCAAGGGCTTCGAGTGAGCAAGGAGTAGATCCGAGGAAAATTGGCAGAAAAACCCGAACTCAGGTGTGACGGTCAGGATCTGAAGCGGATGCTGGCTACGGCAACCGCTTGGCTGGAGAAGCACGCGGTAGCCATCAACGCCCTTAACGTCTTTCCCGTCCCCGATGGCGATACCGGGACCAACATGCTCCTCACCATGCAGGCGGCTCTGGAGGAGATAGGAAACACCCCCCAAGGTTCTCTCGGCTCCGTAGCCCAAGCCGCCGCCTACGGCGCTCTCATGGGGGCTCGCGGCAACTCGGGGGTCATCCTCTCCCAGTTACTGCGAGGGATAGCCAATAGCCTGGACAAGAAGCGAAGTTTCGGCCCCTTCGAATTCGCTCGGGCCATGACCGAGGCCTCAACGATGGCCTACAAAGGGATCATCCGGCCCGTGGAGGGGACCATGCTCACCGTGAGCAAGGACGCCGCCAAGGCGGCCATGGCCGCTGCCCAGGAGGAGGAAGACCTCCTCACCGTCCTAGAGAAGACGGTGGAAGCGGCGAAGGAGTCGGTGGCTAGGACCCCTACCCTCCTCGATGTCCTTCGAGAGGCCGGCGTCGTCGATGCCGGAGGTCAGGGCCTCTTCATCATCCTCGACGGGGTCTTACACTGCCTCAAGGGAGAATCGATAGAGATGAAAGAACCGACAGAGATGGTACCCGCGGAACTACCGGAAGAAGCGGAGATGGAATGGGGCTACTGCACCGAGTTCATCCTCCAAGGCAAGGGGTTAAACCTGGCGGAGGTGCGAGAGAAGATAGCCTCCTTTGGCGACTCGGCCCTGGCGGTGGGCGACGAGCGGGTCATAAAAGTTCACGTCCACACCTTCGACCCCGGCCAAGTGCTCAGTTACGCCTCCAGCCTCGGCGTGCTCAGCAACATCAAGATCGACAATATGCAAGAGCAGCACCGGGAGTTTCTGGTTCTGGGGGAGGAAGCCGCCAAGGCTGCTGCGGAGGAGATGGAAGGCATAGCCACGGTGGCCGTGGCCTGGGGTGATGGACTCACCCGGGTCTTTGAGAGCCTGGGGGTAAAAAGCGTCGTCCCCGGCGGCCAGACTATGAACCCCAGCACCCAAGAACTTTTGGAGGCCGTAGAGACCCTCCCTGCTAAGGAGGTGATAATCCTTCCCAACAACGAGAACATCTTCTTGGCCGCCGAGCAGGCTCAAAAACTTTCCAGCAAGAAGGTGGTAGTGGTGCCCACTACCACCATCCCTCAGGGTATAGGAGCCCTTCTGGCCTTCGACAAGGAAGCAGATCTGAAAACCAACGCCAAAAATATAGAGAAGGCCATTGCCGCTGTCCAGACGGTGGAGGTGACCACTGCCGTGCGCCCAGCGAAGATCAACGGCATTAAGATAAAGAAAGGGCAGATCATCGCCCTTCTCAACGGCCATCTGGCTGCCTCGGGAGAGGAAATCGAGGAAGTCGTTCGCGAGACCCTAGACAAACTGGGGGCCGACCAGTACGAGATCATCGCCCTCTACCACGGAGAGGATACCTCCCTACAGGCGGCTGAGAGCCTGGGCGACGAGATCCGCCGATGGTACCCTGAACAAGAGGTAGAATGCATCGATGGCGGGCAACCTTACTACCACTATATCATCTCCGTGGAGTGAACCATAAGGCTATGAGGGTAAAAGTAGTCACCGACAGCACAGCCGATCTCCTTCCAGAGACGGCGCAAAGGTTAGGGATCACCGTGGTGCCTCTCAACATACATTTCGGTACGGAGACTTTCCGTGATGGGATAGATCTCACCACCCGGGAGTTCTTCCGCAAACTGCACATCTCACCCCTTCCCCCCTTCACTTCGCCTCCCAGCGAGGCCACCTTCTACGAGGCTTACGCCAAGTTGAGCAGGGAAACGGACGAAGCGATCTCCATCCATATCTCCTCCAGACTAAGCGGCACCTGCCGGGTGGCTAGCGAAGTAGCCGAATCCGTCTTAGGACAATGCCGCATCATGGTCATGGATTCCCTCACCACCTCCTTGGCTCTGGGAAACCTGGCTATCGCTGCGGCAGAGGCGGCACAGGAGGGGGCCAACCTAGATGAGGTAGTAAGGCTGGTTCGGGGTATGATCCCCCACCTCTACCTCGTCTTCTTTGTAGAGACCCTCGATTATCTGGAACGAGGAGGGCGCATCGGAAAGGCCCAGGCCCTCTTGGGCACCATGTTGGGCATCAAGCCTCTCCTCATCATCGAAGAGGGGGAGATCCAGCCTTTAGAGAAGGTCCGCACTAGGAGTGACGCCCTGGATAAACTATTTGAATTCATCACTGAGTTCCCTCATATCGAGAAGATGACCCTCTTCAAAGGGATAGAGAGTACGGGGATGGAGGAACTCCTCCAACGGATCGAGACGGCCTACCCCGACAAAGAGATAGATGTCGCCACCTATGGCCCCGCGCTGGCCACCTATGTGGGCCCCAGAGCCATGGGGGTCTTCGTCTACGAGGGGATGGAATAAGATGGTATCCCCCATCGAGAAACTGAATAAGATCCTAAACCTTGAGGAGAAGATGGGTTACGCCAACCGGGCCGTCATCGGAGGGCTGGAGAGGCTGGCCCAGTTCTGGGGCCCGGAAGCCACGGAAGTCGGAGAAGCCCTCCCTGTGGAGGAGATCGTGACCCTCTTGCATCGCTATCCAGAGGAAGGGGCAGAGGGACGAAAGGCCCTCATCGAGGAGATCCGAAGCCTCGTGAGGGGGAGAGAAGAGGTATCGGTTGCCGAAAAGAGGGCCCCCGCTGAGCCCAAGGAGAGGGTAGATATCGACTCGCCGGTAACCGAACTTCACGGCGTGAGCAAAGCCTATGCCCAGCGCCTTCGTCGTCTTGGAGTAGAGACTATCCGTGACCTCCTTTACCTCTTTCCCCACCGGTATGACGACTTTAGAGCCCTCAAAACCATTGACCAACTGGAGTACGGCGAGGAGGTGACTATAGTCGGCACCATCTGGGAGACCCAGAACCGGGAGACAAGATCGGGGAAGACTATCACCACTAGCATCATCTCCGATGGCACATCCACTATCCAGGCCACCTGGTTCAACCAGCCCTACCTCACAAAAACTCTCAAGCCCGGCCGCCAAATCGTCCTCAGCGGCAAGGTGGACGAATATCTGGGACGGCTAACCCTCCCCTCGCCAGCCTGGGAACCTTTGGACCAAGAACTGATCCACACGGGAAGAGTGGTCCCCGTCTACCCCCTCACCAAAGGGGTCGGAGCCCGTTGGATGCGCCGCCTGACGAAGCGCACCGTAGATTACTGGTCGCTCCGGCTGCCAGACCATCTCCCGGCTCCTCTCCGAGAGGAAGCCAGGCTCCTCGGTCTGGAGACCGCCATCCAACAGATCCATTTCCCCGACGACTGGGAGATGGTCAAAGAGGCCCGCCACCGCCTCGCTTTCGACGAATTCCTCCTCATCCAACTGGGGGTACTGAAACAAAGGCGCCTATGGAGAGAGGAACCCGGCCGTCCCCTGCCCACCGATGAAGGGCTCCTGGACAGGTTCTTGGAGTCGTTGCCTTTCGACCTCACCAAGGCTCAAGAGAGGGTCCTCTCGGAGATCCTGGGCGATCTCCAAGAGTCGAGGCCCATGAGCCGTCTATTGCAAGGGGATGTGGGTTCCGGCAAGACGGTGGTGGCCGCGGCGGCTATGCTCATGGCCGTGGCCAACGGTGCCCAAGGGGTCATCATGGCTCCCACCGAGATACTGGCCGAGCAGCATTACGCCACCCTCAACGACCTTTACAAGACTTTTGAAGTGAACCTTCGGCTCCTCACCGGGAGCGTCAAATCCGAGGAGAGAGAAGAGGCCTATCGGGAGATCGCCTCCGGTCGCGCCCAGGTCGTGGTAGGTACCCATGCCCTCATCCAAGAGGGGGTTGAGTTCCACGACCTGGCGCTGGCGGTCATCGACGAGCAGCACCGCTTCGGCGTCCGACAGAGGAGCGCCCTGCGCCAGAAAGGGCATAACCCCCATGTCTTGGTTATGACCGCCACCCCTATCCCTCGCACTCTAGCCCTCACCATCTACGGCGACCTCGATATCTCCACCATCGATGAACTGCCGCCTGGTCGGAAGAAGATAAATACCCGGTGGATGAGTCCTCGGGAGAGGGAACGAGCCTACGCCTTTCTACGGAGTCAAGTCGAGGAGGAGAACCAAGCCTTCATCATCTGTCCCCTGGTGGAAGAATCAGAGAAGATAGGCGCCAAAGCCGCCGTGGCAGAATATGAGAGGTTACAGGGCATCTTCCCCGACCTTCGCTTGGGCCTCATCCATGGCCGGATGTCAGCCTCAGAGAAGGAGGCGGTGATGAGGGGGTTCTACCAGGGAAATCTCGATATCCTGGTGGCCACGCCGGTGGTGGAGGTAGGGATCGATGTCCCCCGGGCCACCGTGCTCCTGGTGGAGGGGGCAGATCGTTTCGGCCTGGCCCAACTCCATCAGTTTCGCGGTCGCGTGGGCCGGGGCGAGGCCCAATCCTACTGCCTGCTTCTCGCCGACTCCCCCTCCAGCCAGGCAGAGGAGCGGCTCAAGGCTATCGAGTCCTCCCAGGACGGTTTCTACCTCGCCGAGGTGGATTTAGAGATGCGAGGCCCCGGCGAGTTCTTCGGCACCCGGCAGAGCGGCCTCCCCGACCTCAAGGTGGCCAGACTGAGCGATGTGAAGGTATTAGAAGAGGCCCGGGCCTTGGCCAAGGAGATATTCCAAGAAGACCCTGGGCTAGAGTTACCTCGACATCGGCTGTTGGCCCGCCGCGTGGCCGACTTCTGGCGCGGAGAGGGAGACCTGAGTTGAAAACGAAAATATAACTTTCCGAAACCTACGGGAGGAGGTTTTGAGTGAAGGATACATTGAAAATAGGTCTCGGCATCGTGATAGGCTTTATTTGCCTGGGTGCTCTCTGTTGTGGCGGAGTGGTGTTATTCGGCACTGCTTCTACCATGCAAACTACCACGCAAGAGGGATGGGGGCAACCCCTGCCAACAGGAACCGAGCGGCCTGCGCCGACGCCTACACCCATTCCCTTGGGTTTAACCCATGCAAACCCAGCACCCTTGGGCGAGCCTGTAGTTAACGACCAGAGGGTAGAGTGTACCGTCCTATCAGTGGAGCGAGGAGTTACCCTTGAGTTTGAGCAGCCAAGCGAGGGCACGGAATTTATCGCCATCACCCTTCGGCTGCGGAACCTGGGCCCTCCTGATGAGACTAGGCGCTATAACTCTACAGATTTCCGAGTGGTGGGATCGAGGGGTGTGATCTACAATCGTATGTTCTTTCTCTCCACCCTTGACGATGCTCTAGGCTCTGGTGAGTTCTTTGGTGGCGCCAAGGTTACAGGTAAGATCGTCCAGGAGGCAGGCATAGGCGAGAGCGACCTAATCCTGATCTGGGACCCCGGGCCAGGTTCGAGCGCTCGCTACCTTTCCCTGGAGCAATGAGGTCTGCTGGTAGAGCAGGAGTTGGCCGCCCGCGGAGGCAGCAGGATGCTCTGCTCTTTCACAAATTCATCTCTGTCTCGCATAACTGGCTGCTAATAATATGCTATAATTTCCTAGGAGGATCAATGACCACCGCCCTTTTTCCCGGCACCTTCGACCCCTTCACCAATGGACACCTAGACATCATCCAACGGGCCTCTGGCCTCTTCGACCAACTCATCATCGGGGTCTACGCCCACCCTATCAAGACCTTGCTGTTCTCCTGTGACGAAAGGGTGGCTCTAGTGAAAGAAGCGGTGCGGGAATTTCCCAATGTGAGTGTCGAGTCCTACGATGGCCTCACCGTGGAGTTCGCCCGTCTCAAAGGGGCCCAGGTGCTGCTCCGTGGCCTCCGAGTCATAGCCGACTTCGAACTGGAATTTCAGATGGCCCTCATGAACCGAGCCCTGGCGGCGGAGATCGAGACCGTTTGTCTCATGACCACCTACAAATATTACTTCCTCAGTTCCAGCCTAGTGAAAGAGGTGGCTAAACTGGGGGGAGATATCTCTGGCATGGTTCCACCCCACGTGGAGGCCGCCCTGAAGGCCAAGATCAAGGAACTGGACGAGAAAGGCGAGGACCGAATCAGGATCATCTCCCTCCGAGAATAGCGGAGTAGAGGCCTGGCAAAGGGGGTAGTGAAGATGGAGATAGTCTATCTGATCGATCGCCTGGAGTCCTTAATCAACGAAGCGAAGCGACTCCCCCTCACCTCTGGCGTGATCGTCAATCAAGATGAATTCCTGAAGATCATAGACCAGATGCGGATCACCATACCCCTGGAGATCCGAGAGGCCAGGCGACTGAAGGAGGAGAGAGAAGAGGTTATCGCCCAGGCTCAGGCGGAGGCGGAAAAGATGGTGGCAGAGGCCAAGGGACAGGTAGACGGCCTCCTAACCGATGAAGAACTCCTCAAAGCGGCTAGGAAAGAGAGTGCCAAGATCATAGAGCAGGCTCGCCGCGAAGCGGAGAAGGTAAGAAAGGGAGCCGATGAGTACGCCATCGAAGTCCTGGGCCAACTGCAGGACCAACTGATGGCCCTCCAGACCACCATTCAGAACGGCCTCGATTATCTTCAAGGGCCACCCGGAAGGAAGCAAGGGAAACCTTGACATTAGCGCCCGCCTGACCTATATTCTAAGAGATGAGATTCAACGTTGCACAACTTCTAAAGAGAGCCACCGGCTCTTCCCGCCGCTATCAGATGCGGGAAGATATAGAGGGTATCGACCCTGCACTGATTATCCGGGAACCTTTGGTAGGGCAGATCGAGATGGTTCGCACGGCCGATGGTATCCTGGTGACGGGCGAACTTACCACGGCCGTGGAACTGCAATGTGACCGATGCCTTGAACCCTTCATCCAGAAGGTAGAGTTTAGGATCGAGGAGGAGTTTCAACCCGCCATCGAAATGGGCACCGGGGCCCAACTCCCCTATGATGAAGATACACGCATCGATGAGCACCATATCCTCGATCTCACGGAACTCATACGCCAGAGCATCTTTCTTACTTTGCCGATGCATCCGATTTGCCGACCCGACTGTCTGGGCCTTTGCGAGTGGTGTGGGAAGAACCTAAACGAGGGACCTTGCGGGTGCCAAGAACCCAAGGCGGACCCCCGTCTGGAAATACTGAAAAAACTCAAGTGAGGAAAGAGAATGGGCGCACTACCCA
Organism: Anaerolineales bacterium UBA3082; assembly: GCA_002366595.1. Classification (GTDB taxonomy): domain Bacteria; phylum Chloroflexota; class Anaerolineae; order UBA7937; family UBA7937; genus UBA7937. Next base: position 24,760 of record DFBK01000029.1, read on the forward strand.
AGAGGAAGATATCCAAAGGGCGGAGGGATAGGCGGCGGAGCCATTGGCGGCTCAAGCCTTTGCATCTCGTGCCCTGCCCCCAGTGCCATGAACTTCGCCTGCCCCACCATGCTTGCCCTACCTGTGGCACTTATAGGGGCCTCGAGGTGATCCCTCAAGAGGAGTCGAAATAAGCCGGCCTCTTCTCCCCTCCCTATGGCCGTGCCCGGTGGCAGAGCAAGCACGGCCGCTTCTATGTCAATATAAGAGTCTGCCTTACTAGAAGGGGGACAGGCAAGCGATGGCTAAGAAGTTCGCTCTTCTTTTCCCCGGCCAGGGCTCCCAGTATGTAGGTATGGGCCGAGATCTTTGCCAAGGGTGGCCTGAGGCCCAAGCCATCTTCTCCCAGGCCGATGAGGCGCTGGGGTTCCACCTCTCGGACCTCATCTTCCAGGGACCTGAGGAGGCACTGAGCGATACCATCAACACGCAGCCGGCTATATTGGCTACTAGCATAGCCTTTTGGGAGGCTCTATCTGCCCAAGGCTCGTTTGAACCCACCTATATTGCGGGGCATAGTCTAGGAGAAAATACCGCCCTGGTAGTGGCAGGCGCTCTGGGGTTCGAGGAGACTCTCCACCTGGTGAGAGAGCGTGGCCGCCTGATGAAGGAGGCGGGAAGAGAAAAACCAGGGGGCATGGCCGCCATCCTGGGCTTGGAAGAGAGAGTAGTGGAAGAGATCTGCGACCAAGTCGATTCCCAAAACCCGGGAACTTTGGCGGTAGCCAACTACAACTGTCCCGGCCAAGTCGTCATCTCCGGCCTTAAGGAGGCCCTAAAAGCGGCTATGAAGTTGGCACTAGAGAAGGGCGCATGGCGGGTCATGCCCTTGACTGTGAGCATCGCTGCCCATTCGCCCCTCATGGCCTCCGCGGCCACCCTCTTCGCTCAGGTGGTCGCTCGCCTCTCCTTCCGCCGAGCGGAGATTCCGGTTGTAGCCAACCTCACCGCCCAGCCCATCACCTCTCCTGAGGAGATAAAAAACGAACTCGTTCGGCAACTCGCCTCTCCCGTTCGCTGGACCGAGTCAATCCAATATATGATAAGAGAAGGCGTCTCCACCTTTATAGAGGTGGGACCGGGAAATGTACTCCGGGGGCTGGTGAAACGGATCGATAAAAAAGTTCAGGTCGTAAATGTAGGTCGTCTAGAAGAGTTGCGAGGTTTCAGGCTATGATTCTCCCCGATCTTACTGACTTCCCACTCTCCAGACCCTCTTTCGACACCTTTTCACCATCCACTATGGACGGAATAGCCTATGAGATAAGCCTAAGCCTGGCGCAAGGATGGCAAAGTGATCGACCTAACCGGTAGAGTGGCCCTTGTTACTGGGGGTTCTCGGGGCATCGGACGGGCCATCGCCCTCAAACTAGCCTCCTTGGGAGCCAAGGTAGCGGTCAACTACCGTGCCAATGAGGCCGCAGCCCAAGAGGTGATAAAAGAGATCGCATCCCAGGGCGGAGAGGCCATCGCCCTACAGGGGGATGTGAAAGACGCCGATCAGTCCGGGGATCTAGTGAAGAAGACTCTGGAGGCGTTCGGACGCCTAGATATCCTGGTCAACAACGCGGGCATCACCAAAGATACCCTCCTGGCGCGGATGAAGGAGTCCGACTGGGACCTGGTGATAGATACCAACCTCAAGGGAGCCTACCACTGTACCAAGGCAGCACTGCGTCCCATGCTGAAGCAAAGGTACGGCCGCATCGTGAACATCACCTCCGTCTCCGGCCTGGTGGGCCAGTTCGGCCAGGCCAACTATTCAGCCTCTAAGGCCGGCCTAGTGGGCTTCACCAAGGCCGTGGCCAAGGAACTGGGCTCGAGAAACATCACCGTCAACGCCATAGCCCCAGGCTACGTTCCCACCGACCAGACCGCTCATCTCCCCTCTGAACTGGTGGAGGCGTTCCTCAAACTCACCCCCCTGGGGCGACCAGGTACCCCAGAGGAGATAGCCAACGCAGTGGCTTTTTTCGCCTCCGAGGAGGCTTCTTATATCACCGGCCAGGTGCTAAGCGTTGATGGCGGTATGATGATGATTTAAGAAGGAGTATAGAGATGGAAGAGAACTCGGGGTTAGTCATGATCTCGCCGCAGGTCCTAACGACCATCGCTCGCCAGGCCACCCTCAATGTCCCTGGAGTGGTGAGCATGAGCCCAGGCATCACTTTCAACCGCCTCCTAAGACGAGGCAAAGGTGGCGAGGGCGTCAGGGTGGCAGTGGAAGAAGGGACCGTTTCTATCGATCTCTTCATCATCGTCGAGCCCCAGGTGAACATGCTTCGCCTGGGCCAGGAGATTCAACGAGAGGTGACCCGCGCTATCCAGGACCTAGTGGGAATGCCTGTACGGGAGGTTAACGTCCATATCGAAGACGTGATCCCAGAAAAGCGAGGAGAAGAAGTTGGCGAAAGTTCGACATGAGGCCCGGGGCGTGGCCCTCCAGACCCTCTACGAGGTGGACACCGCCCACCACGACTGGAACGCCGTCTTGGCTCGCCATTTGGAGGAGCATCACCTCCCTCCCCAGGGTTCCGATTTCGTCCGACATCTGGTGAGTGGCATCTTGGAGCACCGGGCCAAACTGGACACCATAATCGGCGAAATCGCTCCCCAGTGGCCCTGTGACCAGATGGCGGTCATCGATAGGAACATCCTCCGCATGGCTATCTATGAGATGCTGATGGACCCGGAGGTGCCGGTTAAGGTGGCCATCAACGAAGCGGTGGAGTTGGCCAAGACCTTCGGCAGCGAGAGTTCCCGTCGCTTTATCAACGGCGCTTTAGGGACCTTGGCCGCTCGGCGCAAACTTCTTGAGGTGGAATCATGAACTTAGGAGGTGTGGGTGGAGGGGAACTTCTAGTCATCCTAGTCATCGCCCTTATCGTCTTCGGACCACAAAGACTCGTAGAGGTCGCTTCGAGTCTGGGAAAAGCGTTGGGCGAATTTAGAAAAATGTCCCAGGATCTCACCACGGAGATACAGAAAGAACTGGAAGTGACCAAAGAACTGCAAGATGAGTTAAAGAAAGAACTCCAACCCCTTACAGCCGAGAAGGAGAAGAAGGAACCCCAAACCGAGGGCCCTGCCGCCCCAGATGATGAAGTATCAACAAAAGAAGAGTAAAAACTATGGACAATGAGAAGCGGATGACCATCTTGGAACATTTGGATGAATTCAGGGGAAGGCTCATCAAGTCGGTCATAGCCCTACTGGTGACCACCCTTTTCAGTCTCATTTTCACCTCCCGCTTTCTCAAGATCCTCACCGCCCCCATGGGGAACCTCCAGCCCATCTTCCTGCGCCCCACGGAGATGATCTTCACCTATTTCAAGATCGCCCTCATCTCCGGCGTGACCCTAGCCATGCCGGTCATCATCTACCAATTCATACTCTTCATCCTCCCCGCTCTTCAGCCCAAAGAGAAGAGATACCTCTATATCATCGTGCCTGGAGCCACCATCTCCTTTATTATCGGCCTAGCCTTCGCCTACTTCGCCCTCCTCCCCTTCGCCATCCGGTATCTCCTCTCGTTTGGGGGGGACATCGCCCGCGCCCAGTGGACCATCGGTGAGTATATCGGCTTCGTGACTACCATACTTCTCTGGATAGGGGTAGCCTTTGAGACACCTCTGGTGATCTTCTTTCTGGCCAAAGTGGGCATCGTCACCCCGGCTATGCTTTCCCGCTACCGGAAATACGCCATCCTGGTCATCGCCATTATCGCTGCCATCATCACCCCCACCCCTGACCCCTTCAATATGATGATAGTGATGGTACCCCTCTATTTACTATACGAAGCGGGAGTCTTATTGGCTAAGTTGGCTTAGAGATGACGGTTGTCCCACCTCTTCGGCTGGCCTATGGACCGATACGGATGGAGACGGGGTTGTCAAAATCCGCAACTCTACCCCTATGGACTCATAGATTAACACTGAGCCATAAATGAAGGAGACCCGCTATGGAAGTGGTCGAATCCGGAATAGGAGAACTCATCCAGACCCCGGATATCAACAGTTTCCGGGAATGGAACCGCCAAAACAAACCCAAAGCCCTAGTGGACAAGGTGATGACCGAACAGGAAGCCATCGCCCGCTTTGTCCATGACGGAGACTACATCGGCACCGAACTCTACGGCACCGTCCGCTGCCCCATGTCTCTGGCCAGGGAACTGGTGCGCCAAGGCAAAAAGGGGTTGCGGATAGCCGGACAAGGGGTCTTAGAACTCGACCTCTGGCTGGCCGCCGGCCTGGTGGAGAAACTGGACATCACCTACATCGGCCTCGAGGTGTACGGGATCTCCCCCTCTCTGCGACGGGCGGTGGAGAGCGGCCAGGTGGGGACTACCGTCGAGTGGAGCAATGCAGCCATCGCCTGGCGGTTCAAGGCAGCAGCCATGGGTGTGCCCTTCATCCCCGTCCGCTCCATGCTGGGTTCCGACACCTTCAACTACAGCGCGGCCAAGGTGGTGAGATGTCCTTTCACCGGCCAGAAGGTCTGCCTCCTGCCCGCCCTCATCTTAGACGTGGGGATGATCCACGTCCACCGCGCTGATAGGTATGGAAACGCTCAGATCGAGGGGATCTCCGGCTTCGCCTTCGAACTGGCCCGAGCCTCCAAGAGACTCATCATCAGTGCTGAGGAGATTATCCCCACGGAGGAGATCCGCCGCTACCCCGACCGGACCATCATCCCCTACTATCTAGTGGACGCCGTGGTGGAGGCCCCCTTCGGCTCTCACCCTGGGGAGATGGTCTACCTCTACGAGAGGGATGAGGAACTGATCAAAGAGTGGGTGGAAATGTCCAAGGAGTCGGAAACCACCCAAGAGTATCTGGATAGATACATCTACGGGGTGAAAAACCACGCTGAATATCTCAAACTCATCGGCGAAGAGAGGCTAGCCTACCTGAAAGAGATAGTAGCCAGGAGATAGATATGGAAACCTCTACTTACAACCCCACAGAACTTATGATCTGCATCGCCAGTCGCCTGATGGAGGACGGCACCACCGCTTTCATCGGCACCGGCATACCCATGTTGGCCGCCTCATTAGCCCAGAAGATGCATGCGCCCAATCTGATCCCCATCTTCGAGTTCGGAGGGACAGGAGCCATCTTAGAGCGGCTCCCTTTGGCCGTAGGTGAGCAACGAACCTTCAACAAAGCCCTAGCCGCCTCCGGCATCTGCGACATCATGGAGACCGCCCAGCGGGGTTTCATCGAGTACGGCTTCCTGGGCGGAGCCCAGATAGACCCCTACGGCAATTTGAACAGCACCGTTATCGGCGACCACGATCACCCCAAAGTCCGCCTGCCGGGCTCAGGCGGGGCCAACGACGTGGGCTCACACTGCTGGCGGACCATCATCATCATGCGCCACGACAAGAGACGGTTCGTGCCCCAAGTGGATTTCATCACCACTCCCGGCTACCTCACCGGCCCCGGAGCCCGGGAAGAGGCTGGATTAGCCCCCGGCACAGGCCCCTATCGCGTGGTGAGCAACCTAGCCCTTCTGGGCTTCCATGAGGAGAGCAAACGGATGACGCTTCTAGCCGTCCACCCTGGAGTCACCGTGGAACAGGTGGTAGAGAATACCGGCTTTGCATTGATCATCCCCAACCACGTGGGGACGAACGAGGCCCCCACCCCGGAGGAGTTGCGCATCCTGAGGGAAGAGGTGGACAAGGAGCGACTCTATATCTAGGAGTATGTGATAGGAACCACCTTGGACGCTATAAAGGCCCTCAGATACCATCGAGATTGAAAGGAGCATCAATGCTCAAAGACAGAGTGGTCATCATGGGCGCTGCAGGGCGCGACTTCCACAACTTCAACCTTTACTTCCGCGATAACCCAAACTACGAGGTCGTAGCCTTCACCGCTACCCAGATCCCCAATATCGAACGCCGAACCTACCCTCCAGAACTGTCGGGGCCCCTCTATCCCCAGGGCATCCCCATCTACCCCGAAGAGGAACTGACCACCCTTATACAAAAGCATGATGTAGACCAAGTTATCTTCGCCTATTCTGACATCTCCCACGAGTATGTGATGCATAAAGCCTCGGAGGTACTAGCCGCTGGAGCCGACTTTCGGCTCCTGGGCCCCAAGGCTACCATGCTTAAAGCGGGCCTCCCCGTCATCTCTATTTGCGCTGTCCGCACCGGCTCCGGCAAGAGCCAGACCTCCCGGCGGGTCTCCGATATCCTCAAAAAGATGGGAAAGAAGGTGGTAGTAGTCCGCCACCCCATGCCCTACGGCGACCTGGCCAAACAAGCCTGTCAGCGCTTCGCCACCTATGAAGACCTCAATAGATACGAATGCACCATCGAGGAGCGAGAGGAGTATGAACCCCATATCAACCGGGGCACCGTGGTCTATGCGGGGGTGGATTACGAAGAGATATTGCGCCAAGCGGAGACGGAAGCCGATATCATCCTCTGGGATGGGGGGAACAACGACCTCCCCTTCTGCTGGCCAGACCTGCACATCGTGGTGGCGGACCCCCATCGGCCAGGCCACGAACTCCGCTACCACCCCGGGGAGAGTAACATCCGCCTGGCTGACGTGGTGATAATCAACAAGATAGATACCGCTAACCAAGAAGATGTAGCCCTGGTCGAGGAGAATATCAAGAACCTAAACTCCAGGGCCCTGGTAGTCAAAGCCAACTCCCCCATCTTCGTGGAGGATCCGGGGGCCATCAAGGGGAAACGGGTCCTAGTGATAGAAGACGGCCCCACCCTCACTCATGGAGAGATGGCCTATGGCGCGGGGGTGGTGGCCGCCCGCCGCTTCGGCGCTAGAGAGATCGTCGACCCCCGCCCTTACGCCGTGGGCTCCATAGGGGATACATACACTCGATACCCTACCACCGGCCCTGTTCTCCCCGCCATGGGCTATGATAAAGAACAGATAGAGGAACTGGAGGCCACCATAAACGACACCCCTTGCGACTTGGTGCTGGTAGCCACCCCCATCGACCTCCGCCGCCTCATAGATATGGAAAAGCCCAGCGACCGGGTCCGCTATGAACTGGAGGAGATCAGCCACCCCAACCTGGAAGAGATCATAAGAGAGCGATTTGGATAAGCGGTCTTAGAAGGGGAGCGTTTGCGTCTTTTGGTAATCGAGAGAGGTACCGGCTATGGGTCTTGATCTGGATTTGCAGGCCATCATCGTCTGGCTTTCCACGACCGGCGTACGTATCCTCATTATCATCCTAGCCAGCCTCCTGGGCTACTATCTGCTCCGCTTAATAAGCCGCCAACTCGAAAGGCTAGTTAAGGTTGAGGAATATGCCACCGTCAACGAGCGGGAGCAGCGGGTCAAGACCCTCACTACCATCTTGAGACGCACCGGTTTAGTCCTCATCGCTGCTATAGCGGCGGTGATGATCCTGAGCGAACTGGGGTTAAATGTAGGCCCCATCATCGCTGGAGCCGGCATCGCTGGCCTAGCCATCGGCTTCGGGGCCCAAACGCTGGTGAAGGACATCATATCCGGCTTCTTCATTCTCCTAGAAAACCAGTTCACCATCGGCGACGTGATCAGCGTGGGAGGTATAAGCGGCGGGGTGGAGAAGATGACCCTGCGGGCCACCTTCCTCCGCGATCTGGAGGGCACCCTCCATGTGATCCCCAACGGCAAGATCCGCATCCTTTCTAACAAGACAAAAGGGTGGGCGCGGGCGATAGTCGACGTGGGGGTAGCCTACAAAGAGGATGTGGATCGGGTATTGGCTACCTTAGAGAGGATCGGGCAGGAGATGTGGCACGATGAGGGTTGTCGCCCCCTCTTGTTGGAAGAACCCGCCGTCTCTGGTGTCGAGGAACTCGGCGACTCCGCCATGACCCTGAGGATAATGGTCAAGACCCAACCGGGGAAGCAGTGGGAGGTCTCCCGGGAACTGCGCAAGCGGATCAAAGAGACCTTCGAGGAAGAAGAGATCGAGATGCCTTATCCCACGCAAGTGCGTATCACTCACGTGGCCTTCGAATCTCCACCGCCCAGAAGAGATGAAGGAAACGAGTAGACGATTGTCTCTTTATGCATTGGAAGCACTGAAGAGGAGCGACTAGGTTGAACCCCTTGGATTTTGAGGTTAAATCGGCTGGAACAGGAAACTTAAGCGCGGCCTGGCTTCCTGGCACCACTTATGAAGAAGGAGGTCCTCATGACTCAAGTAGCCATCGTCGGGGTGGGGTATTCCGGCTTCCGCACCATCACACCGGACGTCTCTTATAAGGAACTGATGTATGAAGCGGCGGTTAAGGCCTACGAGGATGCCGGCGTCGACCCCCGGCGAGATGTCGATAGTTTCGTTTCCGTAGCCGAGGACTTCAACGAGGGGACTAGCATCTTCGACGAATATGTCCCCGACCAGTTGGGGGGCGTCCTCAAGCCCGTTCATACCATCTCCGGCGAGGGGATCCACGGCCTCATCGCCGCCTACATGCAGATCCTCACTGGGGCTATGGACATCGTGGTCGTCGAGGCCCATAGCAAGGCCTCCAACATCCTCACCCTACCCCACATCCTCGCCTACGCCATGGACCCGGTCCTCAACCGGCCCCTAAGCGCCAACCCTCTCTTCATCGCCGGGATGGAGATGAACCGCTTCCTCTTGGAGACGGGAACCACCGAGGAGCAGTGCGCACGGGTGGTGGCCAAGAACCGCTCCAACGCACTATTGAACCCCTCGGCCGCTTACGGGGCCACACTCGGCGTGGGGGATGTCCTCGCTTCCGAGATGCTCTCCTGGCCCCTCAAGCGGTTGGAGGTCGCCTCTCACGCCGATGGAGCCATCGTCATAGTCCTGGCTTCCGACGGTGCAGCCCAGGAGTTGACCGATCTCCCCATCTGGATTCAGGGGGTGGGTTGGTGCAACGACTCCTTCTCCCTGGAGACCAGAGAATGGGCGGGAGCCTACTACGCCCATCGCGCGGCCCAGATGGCCTACCGAATGGCTGGCATCAGGAACCCTCAAGGCGAGATCGACTTCGCCGAACTGGATGATACCTTCGCCTATAAGGAGTTGCAACACCTGGAGGCCGCGGGCCTCTGCCGGACCGGAGAGGCGGGGCTCCTCACCGAAGAGGGGTACACCGAACTGGATGGTGCTCTGCCCGTCAACCCCTCGGGAGGAAGCCTGGGAGTGGGGCACCTTTTGGATGCCTCGGGGCTGGCCCGGGTCCTGGAGGTGGTTCTGCAACTTAGGGGTGAAGCCGGGGAACGACAACTCCCCGATGTGGAGACCGGCCTGGCCCTAGGCTGGCGGGGCCTCCCCACCACAAGCGGGGCGGCGGTAGTATTGAGTGTTTAGATTATGGAACGAGAGGAGATCGAAGGGCGAAACATCTACCTGGCCGCTCTGCGGCGGCTGACTGGGGAAGAGCGGCTGACTCTGGCCTTTGAACTCCGAGAGTTGGTGATGGAGGTGGCCAGAGCCGGCATCCAGGCTCAGCATCCCCATCTCAAAGATGAGGAGGTGCAGGCCATCCTCGCCAGAAGGGTAATGGAGGCTAATGGGGCTGCGCGAATTCTTGATTCAAGCCGTTGATATACTCGATCAACTGAATACCCCCTATATAGTAACCGGGGCCCTAGCGGTCAGTTTCTACGGGCTACCGCGCACCACCCACGACATCGATTTGGTGATCGAACTGAAACAAAAACATGTTGCCCCTCTGGTTAAGGCTTTCTCCAAAGAGTTCTACATCAGTTCAAAAGCCGTCCAAGAGGCGATAAGCCGATCTTCGGTTTTCAATGTGATCGATCCCCGGTCAGGGCTGAAGATCGATTTCTGGATAGCACGCCCCGAAGCCTTCGACCGAGAACGGTTCCGCCGCCGCCGTCAAGAGCCCCTTTTCAACCGTTCGCTGTGGCTCCCTTCTCCCGAGGATGTGATCCTGTCAAAACTCTTGTGGTACAAGGAGTCAAAGAGCGATAAGCACTTTGTGGACGCTAAAGGCGTATGGGAGATGATGGAAGGTTCACTGGACGCTTCCTACCTCCAGGAATGGGCAGACAGGCTATCAGTAGCGAATTCGCTGGTCAGACTGCAAAAGGAGTAGCCTACGGATTAGCCCCGATAGCGGCCTCCCCACCAACAGCGGAGCGGTTGTCATCTTGAGCAACTGAGTCAACGGATGGAAAACGGATAAACGAATATTATGAAAAGAGAAGCCACGCTGGTGGAGAATGCTCCACATAAGGAGATAACCTATAAAATTATCGGCGCAGCGATGGCCGTGCATAATGACCTGGGTCCTGGCCACCGAGAAGAGGTATATCAAAGAGCACTGGCGACTAAACTTCTGGAAGCCGGGCTATCCTTTCAAGAACAAATGCCCATTGAGATATTCGACGAAAATGACGTCGTGGTCGGCCTCTATAACCCCGATTACATCGTGGAAGAGAAGGTTATCACGGAGATAAAGGCCCACTCCCATCCCCTTACTAATGATGACCTTGCCCAGGTAATAGACTACTTCGCGGGAATCGAGTGCCCGGTCGCTCTACTCATCAACTTCGGAAGGCCTCGCCTAGAGTTCAAACGCCTCTTCCCACCCAAGAAGATAAGAGAGCATAGGAGAAAGAAGTGGGGGAAGAAGTTGGAGTAAGCAATGCGTCAACGGATAACAAACGGATAAACAGATGGACAGAAGACGCAAGTATCCGTTTATCCGTTGCTCCCATCCGCTGACACCTATTCACATATCAAGGAGGAATGCACATGGGTATGCGAAAAGTAGCCGTTGTGGGAGCGGGGATGACCAAGTTCGTCCGCCGAGCCCAGGAGACGGGCCAGGAACTGGCCTACTTGGCCTCCAAGATGGCCCTCGATTCCTGCGAACTCACCCTGGAGGACATAGATAGCGTAGCCTTAGGCACCGGCCCTGACGCCTTCGATGGCGTCCATATGAAAGGTGAGTACCTAAGCGATGGGGCTGGAGCCTGGGGCAAGCCGTATATGAGGTCTTACGTGGGCGGTGGCACCGGCGTCTTCGCTGCCATCCAAGGCTGGTACCATGTGGCCTCAGGCCTCTTCGATACCTGCCTTGTGGTCTGCGAGGAGAAGATGTCCACCTGTCAACCTCATCCTCAGGGGGCTTTCATGACCATCTTCGACCATACCACTGAACGTCCCCTGAGGCCCAACCTTCTTTGGATCTTCGCCCTGGAGATGAACCGGTATATGCATAGACACGGGCTGGAGAAGAAGGACATCGCGCTGGTTTCGGTGAAAAACAAGCGGAACGCCGCCGACCACCCCTGCGCCCTTCTGGGCGACCCCAACATCACGGTGGAAGATGTGCTGGCCTCTGAGGTTTTGGCCTGGCCGGTGCAGCGACTGGACGTTAGTCCCGTCACCGATGGGGCGGTAGCCATCGTCTTGGCCTCGGAGAACATCGCCAAGCGGATCACCGATAAGCCGGTCTGGATTCGAGGCGTGGGCTGGTCGCTAGACACCGCTTATTGGACCAACCGCGACCTCTACTACCCCAAGTATGTCGAATACGCCGCCCGCATGGCCTACGATATGGCCGGTATCACCGAGCCACGCAAAGAGATCCACATCGTCGAGCCCTACGACCCCTTCGACTACAAGGAACTCCATCACCTAGAAGGTCTGCTTCTGGCCGATAAAGGGGAGGCACCCCGCCTCACCGCCGATGGGGTCACCCAGCGAGATGGGGATATGCCCGTCTGCCCCTCAGGGGGTCTCTTAGGGGTTGGCAACCCCATCGCCGCCGCCGGTCTCATGAAAGTAGCCGAACTCTTCTGGCAACTCCGCGGCGAGGCGGGGAAGCGCCAGGTTCCCGGCAAGCCTCGAACTGGCTTGGCTCAAGCCTGGGGCGACCTCATGCAGGTGGGTACGGTGGTGATACTAGGAATCTAGGGGGGAAGATGGCAGATTATGGCTTCAACATCAAAGTTACCGTCAAAGAGATCAACGGCGACTGTGAGATTCATAAGGTCGGTGACGAGATAGTGTGTGACGGATTAACCTTTGAAGGTAGGATATGCTCTGTCGCCCTCGCCTCCATGTTCCCTCATATCTATGCCCTGGCTTGGGGAGCAGAGTTCCCTTGGGATGAGGATAGAGATATTACCACCTGGGCCTGTCCCGACCGGGGCAAGGTGATATTCGAACTCAGGCGGGATAGAAGCAACCCCTGGTACCAAAAGGAGAGATAAAGATGAGTATCAATATCAAGAAATTCCCTGGTACACCTTTGAGCAAAGAAGAGTTCGAAAAGAAGGTGCTCTCCATCTACCAAGTGCCCAAACTGGAGTACGCCTGGGACGCAGGAGTGGCCATCGGCCGGTATCTCGCAGAATTGAAAAAGGGCCACATCATCGGCATCAGGTGTCCCGAGTGCCGCCGCATCATGGTCCCTCCCCGGGTGGTCTGCGAGTGGTGCTTCCGCCCCCTAAACGATTGGGGCTATCTTGAGGACACCGGCACCGTCAACACCTTCTCCTTATGCTACGTCACCTGGGATATGCGACGGGTGAAGGAGCCGGAGATCCCCGCGGTCATCGAGATCGACGGCGCTTCGCCCGGCCATGGCATCATGCACCGCTTAGGCGAGATCGATCCCCAAGAGGTGAAGATCGGCATGAGGGTCAAAGCTGTCTGGAAGCCCGAAGAGGAACGGGCCGGAGCCATTACCGACATCAAATATTTCAAACCTTTAGAATAGGGAGGCGTGTGCTATGTCACCCATAGAACGGATCACCAAGGCAGGCGATGCCAAGGCCTGGTACGGCGACATACCGATAGAGAGCCGCTACACCGCCGGGCTAGCGGGGGAGAGGTTCCTTCGAGCCTTGAAGGAGGGCAAGATCATGGGGGTCAAATGCCCGGAGTGCGAATTAATCTACCTGCCCCCACGCATCTTTTGCCCCTACTGCTTCTCCTCCCTCGAAGAGTGGGTGGAGGTAGGAAACCAGGGCACGGTCGAGACCTACACCATCCTCAATGTAGATCTGGACGGCAAACTTTTAGAGGAACCAAAAATAGTCGCCTTGGTTAACATAGACGGCACCCATGGAGGCCTAGTCCACTTCTTGGGCAAAGTCGAACTCGACGAACTCTACATCGGCCTCCCCGTAGAAGCGGTCTTCAAACCCAAAAAGGAACGAGAGGGCTCCATCCTAGATATCAAATATTTCAGGCCCCTCTAGGAGA
>DFBK01000024.1 GCA_002366595.1 Anaerolineales bacterium UBA3082
TAGGGAGGATAGCGGTCAATGCCGGGCGTTGGATGCCCTTCATCCTGCCCAGCCGGAAAAGGGCCGCCACCATCACCCCCCCCGAATTCCCAGCCGAGATGAAGGCTTGGGCCTCTCCCCTCTTGACTAGATCCATCCCCACTACCATGGAGGAGTCCTTCTTGGCCTTGACGGCTTGGGCAGGTTTGTCGGTCATCTCAATGACTTGACTGGCATGGACTATAGGCAGGCTTAAACCGCTGGTGTCGTGTTTCCCTAGTTCTTGGCGGATCACCTCCTCCCGCCCTACCAGGATCACCTCCAGCCCCAGTTCCTGGGCCGCCAATACACCCCCCTCCACGGTCACTTGGGGAGCGTAATCTCCCCCCATAACATCTAACACGATTTTCATAGCTCCTCCAAGCGGGTACTACAGCTTCACTCTATAGGCTACTATCCCTAACACCCCCGGTCCAGCATTGACCCCCAAGGCTATTCCCGCTTCGCCGAGGAGGAGTTCTTGGCAGTTGAAATCCCTCCTCACCCTCTCCTTGAACTCCAAGGCTTCCTCTTCCACTGCGGTATGCATCACCGCGGCGTTTATAAGCCCCTCTGTGCCTACCGCTTGCTTTATCAACTCTATGACGCGATCCAGGGCTTTCTTGCGAGTGCGCACCTTATCGATCGCCTTTGCCACTCCGTTTCCTACGGTGATGATGGGCTTGATATCCAGAAGGGAGCCGAGGATCTCCTGCATGTGGCCCACCCGCCCGCTCAACCTCAGATATTTGAGCGTGCCCACGGTGGCATAGATATTCATGCGGGATTTGATATCCTCGATGAGGGCTAGAACCTCGCCCTTGCTTCTGCCGGCCTCGATGGCCCTGGCCGCTTCCAGGATGATGAAGCCGGTGCCCATGGAGACGGAGGCCGAATCGATGACCTCGATATCGGCTTCGGGAAGCATAGAGCGGGCCAGGGAGGCCGACTGCCAGACTCCACTGCTCTTGGCCGTGACATGAATGGAGAGAATGGAGGCCCCTTGGGCCGCCACTTCTTTGTAGGCCTCCAGGAACTGGCCAGGAGAGGGCTGGGAACTCTTGGGAACCGCATCCTCCTCCAGCATACGGCGATAGAGTTCTTGGTGGGTTATCTCTATCCCATCAAGGTAGGTCCGGTTCCCGAAGCGGATGAGGGCCGGCACGACCACTATCCCGAACCTCTCCACCAACTCTGGGGGAAGGTCGCTTACACTATCGGTCACTATCCTCACTTGCCCAACCATTATTGAAATCATTATATCACGCCCCAGATTAGGCAGCAATCATATTTGACAACTGGATAATGTTCATCTATAACATCCAATTATACCTCTTTGGGGCTTACAGATAGATGAGAACACCCTAGTACCAAATACCCACTACCCAATTTCTCAAAGTATGATATAATTTTGATGTTTAAGATATATCATACGAAAGGAGAAAGAAATGAAGAGAGTACTTTTCTTGGTGGGCCTCGTCGTAGCCGTGAGCCTCGTGGCCTGCGGCCCAAAAACCCCTGCTCTAACTCCCACCAACACGCCGTTACCTCCCTCCTCGACCCCCACGCCACTACCTCCCTCCCCGACCCCGGAACCAACCCCCACCCCCATCACCGTGGCCGGCATCGTAGAAGCCCTCACGCCATCTACGGTGCTGATCCAGTCCGAGTTCCCAGATGAATGGGTCACAGGGACGGGGATCATATACGACGAGAGCGGTTTGACCGTGACCAACGCTCACGTTGTGGAAGGGGCAGCCATCATCAAAGCCTACATCCAAGGCATCGACCGCTGGCTATCCGCTCGGATCGTGGGCATCAGTACCTGTGAGGATCTGGCGGTGATAGACATCTCCGGAGAGGGTTATGTTCCAGCCACCTTGGGCGAGAGCGACGAGTTGACTCTGGGGGAAGAGGTGATCGCCATGGGCTACCCCCTGGCCTCGGCGCTGGGTGCCGACCTCACCATCAACCGAGGCGTGGTGAGCAAACTCCACGTTGAGTTAGATGAATTCCTAGACCTGATCCAGACCGATACGGACATTAACCCGGGAAACAGCGGCGGCCCCTTGGTCAACATGCGAGGTGAGGTGGTAGGGATCAACGCCCTCAAATTTGAATACACCGCCTCAGGAAGGCCGGTCTCAGGGCTTAACTTTGCCATCCCCTCCACTCATGCCCAGCCTATCATCGAGAGGCTGGCATCGGGCGAAAACGTGCTCTGGATCGGGACCAACGCCATAACTAACGATGCAGACGTAGCATGGTACTTCGATCTGCCGGTGGAGGAGGGGCTCTTCATGTACGGCGTGTCCGACAACAGCCCGGCGGCCGAGGCGGACATTGAGGCCGGCGACGTGCTGATGACGATGAAGGGGATCAACCTCTCCACCATGGCCGATGTCTGCGACATTCTCCGGTCGAATCCCAAGGGCAACTCCATCGCCGTACAAGTGATGCGGGGCACCAAGGTCTTGGAAGGCGAGATCTGGGGAGAGAAGTTGAGTGTGACTAGTCAGGCAAGCCCTATCATCGGTCCCTTCACCTTCGCAGAAGCGGTGGATGAGGACGACTATTGCATCAACCCGGCAACTAGCTTCCCCTCCGGCACCCCTCGAGTCTATACCTGCTGGAACTATACCGGCATGCAAGACGGCATGGCGGTGCGCATAGTTTGGCTGCGCGACGGACAGAACCTCGACGAGGGTAGTGACAGTTGGCAAGGAGGCCAGGAGGGCCGCTGGTGGTGGTGGGTCGGTGACGAAGCGGGACTGGATCCTGGGAGTTACGAGGCGCAGTTCTATGTGGAGGGCCAACTGGCGCAAAGTGGCACTTTTGCTGTCACAGGCGTTGAGGTAAGCCCTACTCCGCAGCCATCGCCGCAAGTAAGCCCTACTCCCCAACCATCGCCGCAAGTAAGCCCTACTCCCCAACCATCACCGCAAATGGGTCTTCTCTACTCCGATGATTTCAGCGATCCCTCCAGTGGCTGGCTGGTGTTCTCCGGCGAGGATGACGAAAAGGGCTACTCCGACGGGGAATACTATGTCCTGGTCAACAAGCCCAATATGGTCTCCTGGGGCCGCCCCAGCCTCAACTTCACCGATTTCAGGTTGGAGGTGGATGCTCGAAAGGTAGCAGGACCAGACGATAACGACTTTGGAGTGGCAGTCCGCTACCGTGATTCCGATAGGTTCTATTCGTTCCAGATTAGCAGCGACGGTTACTATGCAGTGTTGAAACGGGTCCATGGTGCCTGGGAAACTCTGGCCGCATGGAGCGCCTCTCCTCACATCAATCAAGGAGAAAGCACTAACCATCTTACCCTCATAGCCCAAGGTCCCAACTTCAGTTTCTCTGTGAACGGCGAGCATTTGGTTGATGTGGTGGACGCCTCATTTGCGGAAGGGGATATCGGCCTCCTGGCAGGCGCATTCGATGAGGGGGGAGTGAGTATCCACTTCGATAACGTGGAGGTGTGGGCCCTGCCATAACCCCCGGGGCCTCACTGGCTAGGGAGAACGAAGGGGAGCAGTCTTTCACTGCTCCTCTTTTCTAGATCGCCGCCTCAGCGCTACTCAGAGCCTTCTTTCTGCTCCCAGCAACACCAGGGCCCATCTCACCGCAGAAGCCACCGCCGAATCCGAAGTCGAAAGGGTGAAGGTGGCGACTGCCGAATTTCCCCCACCTGAGACCAGAGAGCATCTCCCTCATCTCCTCTTTGTCGCTCTTGATCTCGATAGCGTGGGGGCTCCCCACCCCTCCAACGGCGAAGTTGGCTAATGAGCGCAGTTGACAAGATCGAGATGAGGGGTGTATAATGATAATGTGCCCCCGTGGTGGAATTGGAATACACAGCAGGTTGAGGGCCTGTGCCCGCAAGGGTGTGCTGGTTCGAGTCCAGTCGGGGGCATTACCTCTTGGGCTGTTGAGTGGCAAATACTCATTCAGTTGACGATCCCCCTTCATCGAAAATCGCCCTTCAATTGGCAGCGTCTCAGAGCCCGTCTTCTAAGTATCGAAAGCCGGTGATGGGCTAGTATAACTGGCTTCCTCTTTGACACCTATCCTAACCAGGGGTGTGGGGCACTTTATCTATCTGGAGAATCTAGAGAGCGGAGATCGAGTCACGGTTTATGCTGGAGAGAAGGCCTACAGCGATAGTGTGCTCAGCAAAGAGTCGGTGGAACCCGCAGATGTCTACATGGCGCATCCGAAATCGGATGCCACCTTAATCCTCCCCACCTGCATCAACCGGGATGCTGAGAACCGACGATGCCTTGAGCGGCTAGTTGTGGTAGCTAAACTGGTTGAAAATGGCTAGATAGCGCTATCGCTCTCGGTGCAGTGGCCTAATATGACAAGGTTAGTCGCCAAGTAGCACATCTAAGAGAGCGATCGCCATAAGATCGTTCCGCCCATCCCTCACCGAAATCGCCCCTGGGCATCGTAGCCAAATATGGTGGGAGGAAGATGGATCCCCGAAGCCTCTATTAACTCCATGAACTTGGGTCGGACCCCGGTGGGCCGTAACTGGCCGATGACCTTCCCTCCCTCATACCCCAAATGCTCGAAGGCAAAGATGTCTTGCAGGACGATGACATCTCCCTCCATCCCTTGTACCTCCGTCACCTGCACCACCTTCCGAGAG
>DFBK01000048.1 GCA_002366595.1 Anaerolineales bacterium UBA3082
AAGGCCCGATTGTTCAAAAGCCTGGCCATCTCCGCTCGGAAGCCTAATGTCTCCAAGGTCTCCGTGCTGAACGCTGATGACCCCTCCTTCGATTACCTGAAGGAGATCCCCGCCGACAAGCAGATAGCCTACGGCCTCCACCACCCCGTAGATGTGACCGCCAAGCAGGTAGCCCTCCTCCCCACCGGCACCCATTTCACCGCCCAGACCCCTGCTGGCCCCTTCCCCATCCGGTCGCCTCTAGTAGGTGAATTCAACGTTTACAACCTTTTGGCCGCTATCGCCGTGGCCACCTCCCAGGAGGTTTCCCCCCGAGCCATACAGGAGGGCGTTAGTCGCATATCTGGCGTTCCCGGCCGTATGGAGAAGATAGACCTGGGTCAACCTTTCCCCGTGATCATAGACTTCGCCCATACGCCCAACGCCTTGCGCCACGCCCTGGAGATAGCCCGATTCATGACTCAAGGCCGGCTCTTTGCGCTTTTCGGGTGTGCCGGGCTGCGCGACCGGGCCAAGCGGCCCATGATGGGTGAGATAGCCGGCCAACTAGCGGATAGAGTTATCATCACCGCCGAGGACCCTCGAACCGAGAAGTTGAAGGCCATAATGGAAAAGATCGCTCGAGGGTGCAAGAAAGCGGGGCGAGAAGAGGGCACCGACTTCTGGCGGATAGGCGACCGAAGGGAAGCGATCCAGTTCGCCATCGACAGGGCGGAACCTGGCGACCTAGTGATCATCACCGGCAAGGGCCACGAGAAGTCGATGTGCTTCGGGACCACCGAGTACCCCTGGAGCGATCACGAGGCGGTGAAGGAGGCGCTTAGGCGTCGCCTGGGAAGATAACTCCTGGGTGGGCATCGTCATCGGGGCGGGCAAAGATGTAGCCATTGCCCCGCCCATCGCTGCCGGGGCACTTGAGCCAGTGGGCATCACCCTCCGCCCCGAATGGGGAGCCCTCATCATGGCCGCCCAGCACCATCATCGTGGCCATAAACGTCCTGCTCCTGCGACGGGTGAGCCTTGACATCGCTACAAAGCGATAAAGGTTGCCTCAAGAGTATCGTTGACTGCTCTCCTCCCTGGGGGTAGAATCATGGTTGGAAGGTGATATCATGGCCGATCTGGTCATCGTGGTCGATATGCAGCGCGGCTTCCTGGAGGAGGGGAACCCGCTCTATCGCGGGGACGAAGCCCGGCGGATCATACCCCATGTTCAGAGGTTACTAGATGAGCAATTGAAGAAGGGGGTCCACAGTGATATTCACCGCCGACATCAAGGTCATAGAGGGCAAGCCCGTGCCAAAAGGGGTCGGATACCAGGTGAGACCCACAACCCCAGGCTCAAAACGGTAGATCTTACCCCATACACTAAGGCCTGAATGAACCCTACTGTCCCTGTTTAGAACTAATGTTCTATAAGCGCGCAAGGCGCCTGGTTATGCGACATTAGCGGTGATTGAGACTGGCGGGGAAACTATGAGTAGAGCGGAATCAACTATAGTTGGTCTTTTCATAGGGATCATCTGCCCCTCATCGTTGTTCGTTCTTTTTTGGTGGGTTGCTGCGGCACTCACTATTTATGGCGTGTTTTCGATCCCGGAGAGCAGGATAGCCGCTCCCGCGTTCACGGGTTTAGGCCTTGGAATCCTCCTTGACATCCTGGGCTTGAAGAACTGGATAACCAGGTTCTACTGTTTAGACGTGAAGTTGGCGGTGTTGGCATATCTGTTCTGGTCAGCTGTGGCAGTTGCTTTCTTTATGGGGTTGCCGTTCGGGAATATCGCCCTGGGAACGCTTGCCGGGCTGTATGTGGGTCGGAAACAATACTACGCCGGAGCAAGTAGGGACCTATTTGCAAGAAGTGCCAGGAATGT
Source organism: Anaerolineales bacterium UBA3082 (assembly GCA_002366595.1). Classification (GTDB taxonomy): domain Bacteria; phylum Chloroflexota; class Anaerolineae; order UBA7937; family UBA7937; genus UBA7937. The sequence continues at coordinate 1,875 of DFBK01000048.1, forward strand.
CAGCATCTTCACCGCCTTGGTAACTAGTGCAGAGGCGCTGCCGATTGGGGTTCTCGCTCTGGGTGAGCAAAGTGTTGCGGCGGCCCTTCGAGCAGTCGCGGGGCTGGACCAATTTGTTACCACTGGTCTGATGGGCGTGGGTCTGGTCGGCGTAGGGTGCCTGGCTCTTATGGCCGTACAATTCTGGTGCACCAGAACTGCGGCTACCCTCGCCTTCAGACCTGGCAAGAAGGTCGCATAACCGCGTGTTTGTGGTTTGCCCTTCGGGCGGCTCCCCAAACAAGCGAGGCGCTATCTGAGACCGCTTCAAGGAGACAGGTTGAACGCGATGCAGGCGCTCGCGCACTTTAGCAAATACGATGATTTCTAGATGACTGCCCGAAGGCTCAAATCCCTGTCGATCGAAGCGGACTAGAGGCTTCAGCCGGAGCCGTCTAGAGGCTCGAGCCCAATGACTGTGTGCGAGACGTACTCGTTTGTTCCTAAATTGCGGTAGACAGATCGGGCCACAATTCTGGACTACAACCGCTTTCGCTCAAATCAAACCGCACTATCTCTGCCTGAGACCGCTACCGGCCTTCATTTGCGGCGGCAGACAAATGAGTGTATAATGATAATCGATCATGCCCAAGCGAACATACCAACCCAAGAAGAGAAAGAGAAGGAGGGCCCACGGCTTCCGGGCTCGCATGAAGACCCAAGGGGGACGCCGGGTGTTAAAAGCCCGGCGATTGAAAGGGCGCAAGCGGTTGGCTCTATAAGCCACCTCATGGAGAGGAGATACCGTCTTCGGGAGAACGAGGATTTTCAAAGGGTTCGCCAAGAGGGATGCTCTTGGACTCAGCCGCTGATGGTACTCTGCGTCCTCCCTAACGGCCTATCCCATAGCCGCTTCGGCTTCTCCGCCAGCCGTAGAGTAGGCAAGGCCACCGTTCGCAACCGAGCCAAGCGGATGATGCGTGAAGCGGTGAGACGAAGGATGTCGGAGATACCGCCAGGACAGGATCTGGTCTTCATCGCTCGAGCCCCCATCGCGAGGGCCCCTTTCCCAGAGGTGGAGGCCGCGGTGGAGGGACTCCTCTCCCAAGCAGGACTCATCAAATGAAGACTATTTTGCTTACCCTTATCCGAGTATATCAACTAACCTTCTCTCGGTTCCTGCCTCCCAGTTGCCGCTTCGTCCCTTCCTGTTCCCAGTACGGCTATGAGGCCATCGAGAGATATGGCCCTTGGAGAGGCGGATGGCTAGCGCTTAAGCGCATAGCCCGCTGCCACCCTTTCCATCCCGGGGGGTTCGACCCCGTTCCTTGAAAAGGAGCACGACCTTGCTAAAAGCGAAATTTATATGCATCTTCGCCCTTCTCACTTTGATCTCCGGATGCGCCGGGCAAGCGCCAGCCAGCGGCTGGTCTGGCCCCACCGTCTCTGGGGGCACCCTCTACGTCGGCTCCCCCGGGGGGAGAGTCTACGCCCTCGATGCCGCCACCGGCCAAAAGCGATGGGAGACCAAGATCGTGGAGGAGAAGAGCACCATAGGTCTCTACTCCTCCCCCATTGTGGGGGAGGGCCTCATCTACCTGGGCACCTTCGAGGGGAAGGTCATCGCCTTAGACGCAGAGAAGGGGCAGATTCGGTGGGAGTTTAAGACCGAGGGCGCTGTAGTGGCCACCTCTCTACTGGGAGGGGATACCCTCTCCCACCGGGATACTTTAGTATATGTGACCTCCTCCGATCATAAGGTATATGCCCTCCGTGCCCAGGATGGTAGCAAGGTCTGGGAGTTCAAGACCGGCGGCCAAATCTGGGGAGGGGAGGCCTTAGGAGATGGCCTTCTTTACATCGGCTCTTTCGATGGCAGATTGTACGCCCTCAATGGGGAGAGCGGCGACAAGGTCTGGGAGTTCCGCGCGGGAGGAGCCATCGCCTCCACCCCTCGCTTAGCCCAAGGGGTTGTCTACTTCGGCTCTCTCGACAATAAGCTCTACGCCCTAGAGGCCGACTCCGGCGAGAAGATCTGGGAGTTCAAGACCGAGAACTGGGTCTGGTCCCAACCTCTGGTTAGCGGAGACAGGGTCTATTTTGGCTCCCTCGATCATAAGATGTACGCCCTGGATAGGAAGGGCGATAAGGTTTGGGTGTTCGAGACGGGGGGAGCCATCCGTTCTTCCCCCCTCTTGGCCCAAGGGTTGCTCATCTTCGGCTCTGGCGATGGCCATCTCTACGCCCTCGACCAAGAGACGGGCAAAGAGATCTGGCGCTTTCCCCAAGAAGAGCGACTGGCGGCGATCCACTCCACGCCCTCGGTAACCCAGGAGACCCTATATTTCACTTCTTATGAGGGTAAGGTATACGCCCTGCGGGCAGAAGATGGCGGCCAACTCTGGGAGTTCGAGATGGACAAGGAAGGATAGAAGATGATAGGACAATTGATAGGGCAGTTAGGGACGACCATAATCTTGGAGCCCCTGATCAACCTCTCGGTGCTCCTCTACAGCCTCCTCTTCAACAACTTCGCCCTGGCCATAGTGGGGCTCACCATCCTGGTGAGGCTCATAACCTACCCTCTGACCTGGAAGCAACTCCAATCGATGAGGGCCATGCAGGAGTTGAGCCCCAAACTCCAGGCCCTCCAGAAGAAGTACGAGAAGGACAGGGAGAAACTCACTGAGGAGACGATGAAGTTGTATCGGGAGCATGGCGTCAACCCGGCAGGCGGTTGCCTGCCCTCGTTGGTTCAGTTGCCGGTCTGGATCGGGCTCTACCAATCGATCTACCAGGTGTTGGGGGAGACCCCCGAACAATTGATGGCCCTCTCCCAGCATATCTACCACTCGGTGCCCTTTCTCCATGAGATAGCCCGGCGGACGATACCCCTCAATAGTCGATTCCTGTGGCTCAACCTAGCCCGCCCCGACCCCTACTACATCCTGCCCATATTGGTGGTGGCCGTCTTCTGGCTGCAACAGAAGATGAGCACCGTCCCCTCCGCCGACCCCCAGCAGGCTTCCATGAGCCAGACCATGAACATCATGATGCCCTTCATGTTCGGCTTCTTCACCCTACGGGTCTCCTCCGGCCTGGCTATCTACTGGGTTGTCTCCGGCGTTCTAGGCATCATCCAACAATATTTCGTCATCGGGTCGGGTGGCCTCAGAGCCCAGCCGGTGGCGGAGGGAAAAGAAGATGGAGGAAAGAAGAAGCGTAGAGGCAAGCGGTAACAGCATAGAGGAGGCCACAGAAAAGGCCCTCGCCGAGTTAGGGGCCAGCCGAGAGGAGGTGGAGATCCAAATCCTCAGCCAGGGAGGACGCCGCTTCCTGGGCCTGGGGACCCAAGAGGCGCGAGTGCGGGGCACCCTCCGCCCCCCTGAGCCTCAAGAGGAGGTAGCCCTGGTGGCCAAAGAGGTGTTGGAGAGGCTGCTTGCGGGCATGGACATCGAAGCCCGGGTGAGCCTTCGCCCCCCCGACCTTCCGGAAGGACCAAACCCCATCGTCCTAGACATCACGGGCCAAAATCTAGGCATCCTCATCGGCCGTCGGGGGGAGACCCTGCGAGCCTTACAATTTATCACCCGCCTCATCGTCAACCGCAGGCTTCACCAGTGGGCGGAGATTGTCGTCGACGTAGAGGGGTATAAGAAACGGCGCGAGAGGTCCCTCACCCAACTGGCGCGCCGCATGGCGGATAGAGCCATCCTCCTAGGCCAGGCGGTCTCTCTGGAGCCGATGCCTCCTCATGAACGACGCATCATCCATCTCGCCCTTCGAGACCATGAGAAGGTCACCACAGAGAGCGTGGGGGAGGGCGATCTCCGCAAGGTGGTGATCTTTCCCCGGGGGCATACCGCTCCCTGAGGCAGGCATGGGTGAAGGGACCGGATTTCCTGGTCGTCGGGCATCTCACCAAAGACCTTGGAGAAGAGGGATACACCCTAGGGGGCACCGCTATCTATTCGGCCTTGACCGCCCGGAACCTGGGACGAAAAGTGGCCGTAGTCACTAGTGCTGGCCCCGATATAGAACTTGAGGGCTTAGAAGGGGTCGATCTCCTCTGCCTTCCCTCGCCAACTACGACCACCTTTAGAAATATCTATCGTGGAGAGAGCCGCTCCCAATTCCTATACCATCGCGCGGCGCCCATAGGGGTAGATGCCGTGCCTCTGGAATGGCGAGCCCTCCCCGTCGTCCATCTGGGGCCCGTGGCCCAGGAACTGGGGGAGGAGATGGTGTGGCTTTTCCCCCACTCCTTGCTCTGCCTTACCCCTCAGGGGTGGCTTCGAAGATGGGATGAGGAGGGGCGGGTCCATCCTCAGAGCTGGGCGAGGGCAGAGAAAGTGCTCCCTTCTGTAGATCTCCTCATCGTCAGCGAAGAGGATATGAGGGAAGAGGCGACTTTACTCAGGCAGCATCTTGATCTCCCCCACATAAGCGTGGTAACCCAAGGGGCCCAGGGGGCTACCCTCTATCATAAAGGAGAGAGATATCGCTTTCCTGCCCCCCACGCTAGAAGCGTCGATCCCACGGGAGCGGGCGACATCTTCGCCGCCGCTTTTCTAGTAAGATGGGCCGAGACAGGGAACGCCCACACCGCTGCTCGCTTCGCCAATGCCGCGGCTTCCCTGTCGATAGAGAGGATCGCTCTTTCGGGGATACCCACCAGAGCGGAAATTGAAAAACGACTAGAAACAACGATAGAAGACCCATATACTCATGGGAACGATATTCGCCTTGGCTAACCAGAAGGGTGGGGTGGGCAAGACGACCACCGCCATCAACGTAGGGGCCTACCTGGCCGCTCAGGGGAGGAAGGTACTCTTAGTAGATGGCGACCCCCAAGCCAACGCCACAAGCAGTCTAGGGATAAATAAGAACCACCTACCCCTCTCCATCTACGATAGCCTCATAAGAGGGCTGCCCCTCACTCGAATCATCCTCCCCACCGAGTGGCCCCACCTGGACCTGGCCCCCTCCGCACCCTCCTTGGCCGGCGCCCGAGTGGAACTGACCCGCCTTCCCGCCCGGGAGCGGCTCCTACGCCTGGCTCTTCGGCCCCTAGAGGGGCGGTATGACTATATCATCATCGACCCCCCTCCCAGCCTAGGACTCCTCACCGTCAACGCCCTCGTCGCCGCTCGAGATGTGATCATCCCCGTCCAATGTGAGTACCTCTCTCTGGAAGGCCTCACCCACCTCCTCCACACCATCGGCCTCGTCCGGCGGGCCTTGAACCCCAGGCTTCACCTCTTCGGCCTGGTGATGACCATGTACGACGCCCGCACTAACCTCGCCCGCCAAGTAGTGGAGGAGGTGCGGAGACACTTTCCCAAGAAGGTCTTTAGGACCATCATCCCCCGCAGCGTCCGCCTCAGCGAGGCCCCCAGTTACGGGGAACCGATCTCCATCTATGCTCCCCGCTCTACGGGGGCCCTGGCCTACGAGGCCCTCACTAGGGAGATCCTGGGGCGGGTCTCGGAACGGGAGACCAAGAAAGAGCGTGTTGTTTAGAAGGGAGGTATCATGGCCGAAACCCCTCGTAGAAGGAGACGTGGTCTGGGAAAGGGGCTAGAGGCCCTCATTCCCACCCCTCCCCCCTCCGGAATAATGGAGATAGAGGTGGAGAAGATAGAGCCTAACCCCAGCCAACCTCGGGTGGGCTTGAAAGGGTTGGAGGGGCTGGCAGACTCCATCCGGGAGAACGGCGTAGTGCAGCCCATCATCGTCACCCGAACCGAGGAGGGGTTCCAGATCATCGCTGGGGAGAGGCGTTGGCGGGCCGCCCAGATGGCCGGACTAGCCACGGTACCGGCCCTAATCCGGGAGGCGGAACCCCCAGATAGGCTGGCCTTGGCCCTGGTGGAGAACCTACAAAGGGAGGATCTAAACCCTCTGGAGGCAGCTTCGGCCTATCAGGAACTGATAGATAATTTCGGCCTGACCCAGGAGGAGGTAGCCAGGAGAGTAGGAAGGGATCGAAGCACAGTGGCTAACACCCTGCGCCTCCTTAGGCTTCCAGAGGTGGTAAAGGGAGCCCTCCTCTCCAACCTGATAAGCGAGGGGCACGCTAGGGCTCTCCTCCGCCTGGAAAGCAAAGAGCAAGACAGGGCCTTGGAGGCGATCCTCAAAAGGGACCTCAATGTTCGCCAGACGGAGGAACTGGTCCGCCGACTAGTAGAGGGGGCTCCCCCACCGGTGAGCAAACCCCCGGAGGATCTAGCCCTAGAGGAGGAATTCAGGCGAGCCCTAGGCACCAAGGTGACCCTCGCTCGGAGCAAGAAAGGTGGAAGGTTGATCATCCATTTCTACTCCGAGGAGGAGTTGCAGGGGCTCTACGACCTTTTGGTAGAGTGAGAGGGTGTTTCACGTGAAACACAGGGTCTGCGATTACGAGGGGGGCGACTATGAGTCCTTTTGGCCCGGCCGGGAGTACGAGGACGCCGCGGAGCGGATGGCCCTCCGAAGGCTCCTCCCCCCAGAAGGGGAGGCCCTGGTCGAGTTGGGGGCTGGTTTCGGGCGGCTGGCCGACCTTTACCGGGGCTACAAGAGGGTGATCCTCCTCGATTTCGCCCGGTCCCAACTCCTTCAGGCCCACAAGAGGTTTGGGGAGGGCAAGTTTATCTACCTGGCCGCCGATATCTACCGTCTACCCCTCGCCTCCTCCGCTTTCGATACCGCGGTCACCGTGCGGGTCCTCCACCATATAGCGGATATCCCCGCCGCCCTAGCCGAGGTCCATCGCATCCTCAAGCCGGAGGGAACGTATGTCCTAGAGTACGCCAACAAGCGTAACCTCAAGGAGATCTTCCGTTACCTTCTAGGGCGCTCTCAGAAACGACCCTTTTCCTGCGAACCGCTTGAGTATCTGGATATGCATTTCAACTTCCACCCCGCCTACATCTCCGCCTCTCTCCACGAGGCCGGATTCGCCCTAGAGGAGGAACTGGCCGTCTCCCAGTTTCGCCTCCCGTTCCTGAAGCGGCTATTCTCCCCCCGGCTATTAGCCTACCTAGACGGCCTCTTGCAAAAGCCCACCGCGGGCCTTAAACTGAGCCCTAGCATCTTCGTCGCGGCCCGAGCCGTGAAGAAGGAAGGGAAAGCCCCAAAAAAGGCGTTACTCCGTTGTCTTCATTGCCATACCCCTTTACAGGAGAAGGGAACGACCCTCTTCTGCGCCGGGTGTGGCCGGGAATGGAAGCCCCAAGAGGGGGTATACGATTTTCGAATGTAGGGGAGGCCCTAGTGGCCTCCCGAAAGCGGGAGGGGACAAGCCCCTCCCCTACAACCCATTTTCAGTGCTACAAGGGGCAACTATGGGGAGGACAGCAAGCATATTTCTACTAACAGTTACGATCACCCTGGCGGCTTGCGCACCGGCATCGCCAACGGCTACATTGCCAACCCAGACGGCGGTGGCAAGTCCAACTACTACTCCTGTTCCTCCCAGTCCAACGCCAACCTATACACCATTCCCTAGCCCTACTCCTGCTCCTCCCACTCCCACACCGTTACCACGAATATCTGCTTCTTGCTACCCCGATGCGTCAGCGCCACTTGAAGATTTGGTCATATTAAGGGGCCCAGAGCATCTGCTTGACCCTTCATGTCAGGTTTCTGGCGGTGTTGGAGAGATAATCGCTTCTTGGGACATTGACAGGGACGGAACCCCAGAATCAAACCAACTAAACCCAGCACCTATGAGCCTAGCACCAGGGGAATACAGACCCTTGGTTACCTTGGCTGACGAGGCTGGACAGGTACTAACGGTAGAGTCGCCGAGGATAGTCAAGGTTGGAGAGCCGAGATATCCAACTTGGACTTTTGGAGTAATGGAACACCTTAACAACACTTTCGGTTTATACCCAAACACTACATCAATAGAAGAAGTGGTTGATCTTATGCAAGAGGGCAATATACCTGCTGTAAGAGTTGATTTTGTGTGGGGGGAGATTGAACCTTATAAGGGTTCTTATCAATGGGGGAAGTATGATCAAATTGTAGACATTTTAACCTCAAGAGGAATAGATGTTGTACCTATTATAGCCTTCTCACCTTCGTGGGCTTCAGATAGTGGTTCCATGTTTTCCCCTCCAAGAAGCCCACCAGAGTTTGGCACTTTTGCTGGTCAGATAGCAAGGCGTTACTCCGCCAGAATTGATGTCTATCAAATTTGGCAAGAAGCAAATGTTAGTATGTATTTTGATCCGCCCAATCCAAATACATACTCTGAATTGCTGAATGCTTCATATCTTGATATAAAGTATTTTGACCCCGATTCTGTTGTAGTAATGGCTGGATTATCAAATGATGCAAGCGCATATTACCCTGGTGTTACTTTTATTCCCCCTGAAGACTTCTTGCGACAGCTGTATGAGAACCATGCGCTCTTTGATGCTGTTGCTAGACATCCAACTACGCACCCCGCAGAAGGTGCTCCTTCTCTAAGACAGAAAATGTACGCCCTTCGCCAAGTTATGGCTGAATATAATGATAATCAAAGTCAAGTATGGGTCACGGAGAATACAGCAAGCACAAATCTTAGTCATCTTGGAGGAGTGTCAGAAGAAGAACAAGCTGCTTGGTTATCAACAAGTTTTCGAGTGCTCTTGGATGAGCATTTAGCAACAAAGGTGTTTTGGTATAATTTCAGAGACGTAGTAGTTGATTCTGATCCTTTTATGGCATATGTTGGCTTAGTGCATAATGATCTTACTCCAAAACCTGCCTTTTACACCCTTGCCAACTTAATAAAGGAATATCCTTAGGCCGATAAATATCCCAGAAATCCTAAAGTGGAGCAAGTTTGTGTGCCTATCTCTTGAACTCCACCCCAATATGTTGTATACTGTTTGCGTTCTTATCCCTTAGCGGATGTCGGACTGAAAGGAGGTCTGAAGGTGAAACTCTCCTGCTTGCAAGAGAACCTCTCTAGGGGCTTGGCTATCGTCGGCCGGGCGGTGAGCCTGAGGAGCGTCCTCCCCGTGCTCCACAATATCCTCTTGGCCACCGATCAATCCCAGTTGAAACTCTCGGCCACCGATCTCTCCACCTGCATAACCTGCTGGCTCGGGGCCAAGATAAAGGAGGAGGGGGCCACTACCGTCCCCGCTCGGCTCCTAGTGGATTTCGTCAACTCTCTCCCCCCTGAACAGATCGATTTGGAACTTGTAACTCGCACCCAGACCCTCCACCTCAAATGCGCCCGCACCGAGGCCAATATAAAAGTCATAGATGCCCAGGAGTTCCCCCTCATCCCCACCGGCATCGAGGATAGGAAGATAACCCTTCAGCCTGACGCCTTGCGCCAGATGATCGAGCAGGTGACCCTCGCCGCGGCCACCGATGAGAGCCGCCCCATCCTCACCGGGGCCCTGGCCGACTTCCAAGAAGAAAAACTTACCCTAGCCGCAGCCGATGGCTTCCGCCTCTCCGTCCGCTCCGCCCCCTTGAGTGAGCCAGTTCCGGAACCGATGAAGGTGATCATCCCCGCCCGGGCCCTCCAGGAAGTGGGCCGAGTGGCCGCCGAGGAGGGAGAGCCGGTGGAGATGACCATCCCCTCCGCCAGGAATCAGGTGCTCTTCCACCTGGCGGGAGGAGCTCTGGGAGGGCCGATAGAGGTGGTCTCCCAATTGATCGAGGGGAACTTCCCCGATTACAAACAGATCATCCCCACCAGTTACAACACCCGAACGGTGGTAGATAGTAAGGAGTTCCTGAGGGCAGCCAAGATCGCTTTGCTCTTCGCCAGGGACGCGGCCAACATCGTCCGCCTGCAGATGACCCCTGGTGAGGGGGAGCCGGGGAGCCTCACCTTGGCCGCCACCGCCGCTGAGGTGGGCGATAACGTGGGCCAGATCGACGCCACCATCGAGGGACAAGCGATGGAAATAGCCTTTAACGGCCGGTACCTCATCGATATCTTGAACGCCATAGACTCAGCCCAAGTGGCCTTAGAGACGAGCACCCCCTCCAGCCCCGGCGTCTTCAGGCCCGTGGGCGATGAAGATTTCGTCCATGTGATAATGCCCATGCATATCAGCCGCTAACGGCTGCCCCTCATATGGCGGCAACCGGCTACATTGAACTGGAAAAGGGACCACTCGTGGAGTGGTTCCTTTCTCTTTGTCTCTACCCCTGATATAATCGCCTTAGAATGCGCTTGAAACACCTCTCCCTCACCAATTTCCGTAATTATTTTCGCCTGGAGTTGGGTCTCCCCCCCCATATCACCCTCTTGCAGGGAGGCAACGCCCAGGGGAAGACCAACCTCTTGGAGGCGATCTACTACCTCTCCGCCGCCACTTCTCCCCATGCGGAGGCGGACCGCCAACTGATCAACTGGGGGGCTTGGGAAGAGGATCTCCCCTTTGCCCGACTGACAACCGATATAGATGGGGGCTCTCTCAGAAGATTGGAGATAACGCTTCTTCCCTCACCCCAAGGAAGCCTGCGTAAAGAGATCAGGATAAACGGCGTGAAGCGGCGGGTAGCCGATCTTTTGGGCCGGCTCAAGGTGGTGATCTTCCTCCCCGATGATGTGGGCTTGATAGCCGGCTCCCCTAGTCCCCGCCGCCGCTATCTGAACGCTCTCATCTCCCAGGTCGACAGGGCCTATCCCCGGGCTCTACAGGAGTATGAACGGGTCCTCCTCCAACGGAACTATCTCCTCCGTCGCCTGCGAGAGGGAGGCGATTTGAGCCAGTTGGAGTTCTGGGATGAGCGGTTAGTGGAGCGGGGTTCCCAGATCATAGCCGCGCGCTTGCGAGCGGTGAGCGGCTTGAACGCCCTGGCCCAGGAGATCCACCTCCACTTGACGGGAGGGGAGGAAGACCTCCGCCTCTTCTACAGGTCCAGCCTCCCTTTAGAAGAGGGGGCTAGGAGCCCCTATCAACTGCCCCTGGATATGCTCCACCATCCGGCATCTCAGATGCTCCAGCCCCAACTACCGGCAGAGGAGATCGCCAACCTCTTTCACCAGCGGTTGAGGGAGAGGCGCAGGCAGGAGATAGAGAGGGGCGTTACCCTCGTGGGCCCCCATCGGGACGATCTCCGCTTCTTCATAGGGGGGATGGATCTCACTATCTACGGCTCTCGGGGGCAGCAGCGCACCTGTGCCCTATCGTTGAAATTGGCTCAGGTGGAACTCGTACGCGCCGAGACCGGGGAGGAACCCATCCTCCTCCTGGACGATGTGATGTCGGAACTCGATCCGGCTCGGCGAGAGTATCTCCTGGCCTCCATTGAGGGCCAGGAGCAGGTGATCATCACGGCCACTGAACTGGCCCCTTTCCCCTCCGACTTCTTGAAAGGGGCAGCCCTCTTCCGTATCGTAGAGGGGAGGATAGAGCCTTTCTCTCTGCCCAATTGACATCCCTGCTATCAAATGGTAAAATGCCAAGCAGGTCAAGTTTCCTCGGGTCTTGTGTACCTTTTTGCGCCAATTACACGTTATACGCAATGCCAACAAAATCAATAAGGAGGTGTCTTGATGCCTGGCAAGCTAAGTGATATCAAAGAAGAAGTGTGGAAACATTTTAACGATTTTCAATGCGTGTTTTTAGCGACTGCGGAAGGTGACCAACCAAGGGTTAGACCGGTGACATTAATCTATTTCGATGAGAATTTGTGGATCACAACTGACACAAAAAGTGCAAAGGTTAAACAAATACAAAAGACCCCCAAAATAGAGTTTTGTTTGTATCTTCAAAAAGAAGGTAAAGACTGCTACATAAGAGTCGCTGGAATTGCCAAAATAATTAAGGATAGAGAGACAAAATCGAAAATAGCCGGACATTGCGATTTTTTCAGTAGACATTGGGAAAGCGTAGACGACCCTGGCTATACCTTGATACAGATATGCCCCGTAGAAATCGAATACTTGAGACCAGGCGAATTTCCAGCGCTAAAATTTAGATTATGATGCTGATTCGGATGGCCACGGCCAATGACAGCCTGTTTGCTGTTCGCTTCACCCATCCAAAGGTCCTCGCCTCTTCGCAAACGCCTGAACGTTAGCCGCAGTCGGGCACATAACTAGGGCAAGTATCCTTCACCCTGGCCTACTCCTTTATTCTGCCCCCTTTCCCCTCCGACTTCTTGAAAGAGGCGGCCCTCTTCCGCATCGTGGAGGGGAGGGTGGAGCCTTTCTCCATGCCGTAGGCTAACCTAGGGCCGACTATTGACAGGCCTTTTTGTAAATGGTATAATGGTTGTAGGCTTACACTACCAACACCGAGATACACGGAGGAGACACCAAGCACACCGAGTACATCGCTAGCTATCAGGGCACGTAGTAGCAAGGTACGAAAGGAACACTATGAGGCACGTTGATAGTCAATGGCGGTTGTCTATCGGATGGTGTCTCTTTGTCTTTGTAGAACGATACTAGGACATGGCGAAATGCCATATGGGGCAACCTTGTTTGGGTTTTGTCTCCGTTCTTCGCGTAGACTAGACGTCATGTGAAATAGTCAGCCAGGTTGCGGGATTGGGTAGGACCGTACGCAATCTGTCGAACAGGAGGTCAGCATGGGCTACAAGGAAAAAGTCGAAGACAAGATACGGGGTTCCCTTGAGAGGCCCGAGGAACGGATGAAACTCTGGGAACAGATAGCTACAGCGTATGAGGAGGGTGGACTACAACAAGTTGAATCAATGCTGGCCGAGAAAGCAGAAGTTCTCAGAGACAGATTTGAAAACGTGATGGACAAACTCCAGAAAATGCTGTAGGGAGGATAGCTATGTTGCAGCTCAAGTATCTGCAAGTAGAGGGATTTCGAGGCTTTCCCACCAAGAGCGATGTATTGGACCTTGCGACCCCTGCCGTTCTATTGTACGGAGATAACCACCAGGGCAAGAGCAGCATACTGAACGCTATTGAGTGGTGCCTATATGGCGATCAGTGTGTAGGTGGGAGATCAGGCATTCGTGAGAGAGTCGGTGGTTGGGAGATTGTCAACCGGAATGCTTCAGGGGCAACAGTGGGGCTCGCGATTGAGTCAGAGCAAGGCGTCACAACTATCAAGCGAGCCCAGGTCAAAGGCCTGGGCAAGAAGGGGAGAAGTATTGAGGTGATCCTACCCGACGGTACCCGAAAGGAGGGTGATGAGGCAGAACAAGAGATTATGAGGCTGGTTGGCCTGTCGTTCAGAGATTTCGCCACCACAGTCTACCAACACCAAGAGACTATCCGTGCCATCGTGATTCAGCCACCCAGCGAGAGAAACGACGCGATAGACCGTCTGCTAGGCCTGTCTGACTATCTTAATGTACTTGATGGGATAAGAAGATCGAAGATCGCGGATGCCCAGAAGAATCTAATAAACCAACGCAAACAGCTCGAGACCCGCATCGAGGAGGCCTTGAGAATCAGACAGGAGGATCTGAAAGACAAGAAAAGGGAAGCGGTGGACAGTGGACTGGACGAGAGCGAGCTTAATGAAGAGAAACTCCTTGAGGGCGCAGAAAATGTCAAAAAGCAGATGGAGGAATTCGCATCAGAACTAGGAATCTCTGCTGCCCCAGTCTCTTCGCCCTCTGACTGGAAGGATGCCCCGTCATTTGGCGATGAGGCCCAGAAGGAACTGGATCGACTTTGGTCCGAATCGCCTGATCTCAAGGAACAATCAGAGCTTAATGCAAGAAGAACCGAGGCTGACGCCCTAAAGACGAACTATGAGAGCCAAAGACAGGCCCTTGGAACTGCGAAGGCCAAGCCTCAAGAATTCGAGCGGGAGTATGGTACTCAAGCGGAAATCAATCACCAGATAGAAAACACTCGGAAGGAAAATGATGCTGTCGATGACCAAATCAGGCAGGTCAGTCCAAAGGCGAAGTTGGTGGAAGAGGGCATTGCAGTCCTCGAAGCCACCCGCCCGGACGAGTCCACGGACGTCTGCCCGTTGTGCGGGGAAACTGTACCCAATTTGCTTGACCACCTGAGGAAGGAGTGGGCTGAGCGGATTGAGGCTCAGGTGCGTGCCCTGAAGGCCAGGCGGGCCGCGTTGGCAGAGAAGAGGGCGAAGCTGATAGATCTGAAGACTCAGCATGAGAGCCTGACGGAAAATCTTGCGAAGGCAAGGGAGCAGCTAGCGGGTGCTGTCCAGAGGGCTGCAGAGTTCCTCGATAGGGAGTTGACCGACCAGGACGACCCTGCCGCGCTGCTCAGTATAGAAATAGGCAAGATAGATGATCGTCTGAAGCAGATTGCAGAGGCCATAAAGGGCAAGCGCGAAACACTCAACAGAATATCACAGTCGTTGAACAGATTGAGTTTGCTGCACGACGTTCTCGAACTTGAGGAGAAGATTGGCAGAATTGAGAAGATAGCTGAGAGTGACGAGTATAGAGAGCTGGAGAACATCAGGGATGGGGTTGCTGTGTTCGTGGTGGATGTCGAGGTACTCGACAGGATTGTCAGAGAGTGCATGGCAGAGGAAGCAAAGGATAAGATGAAAGCCGCCGGGGATGCGATCGATGACTATTTTCAGAAAATAGTCGGAAATCCTGCGGCCCAGAAGCTGATCGTCGAGATTGAAGAAGACAAGAGAACCGGAGGAAACTCCTACACATTTCGCGATCAAGATGGCGAGGAATTCAAACCGATCTCGAGCCTAGGTGACATGAACGGCCTTGCACTGTCGATGTTTCTGGGATTGGTGAAGGCATATGGGCATCCCATCGGCTTTGTTCTGATGGACGATCCTTCACAGAGCCTGGGCAGTCGTCAGAAGAAGCGCCTAGTGGAGGTGCTTGACGAAGTCTGCCGAAGTGGTAGAAACATCGTAGTGGGCACAATGGACAGCGAACTACAAGAGTTTCTTGAGTCAAGTCTCACCAGAGCGAAGACGATCTACGAATTCTCCAAGTGGGGGCCACAGTCTGGGCCGGAGGTTGTCAAGAGGGTGTGATCGTGAGAATGCGTACCCTGGGTCTTCTACGGGAACTCCGCAATCGCTTTGGGCCTGGGCCATTCGGGAAGATTGCACAAAAGCTATTGGCTCTCAGTTTCCGTGAGCTGGGGTATGCTCCCATTGTTGAACGAAGCGTTGAAGGCGTAGATATTGATGTAGTAGGAGAGACTGGCAAGAAGTTCGGACTAGAAGTGAAAACGACCGAGGGCTTGTCGATTGGTCTAAGCCCCAACAATATTCAGGATCTTCGCGACCGTGCTAAGGACGGGTATTCACCCGTCATAGCTGCTTTGCGGCTAGCTGTCTTTGAGAATTGGATTCTTGCAAAGGTTCCCCTGGATGAACTCTCTGCGGGACAGGTGCTAATTGAGCGTCTGAGGGCATACCGAATGAGCGATGTTGAGAACCTGCTTGCTCCTGCTTTTGAACGGGTTGTGGAGGAACATTATCAGGGAACACTCAAAAATGGTCAGCGCTATCTTAGCGAGCAATTGCGGAAAACGGGGATAGAAATAAGGGGCTTTTAGGTGGTAGCTATTTTTTCAGTAGTTTAGCAGCAGTTGCATCATATTAGAGGACTGGCAACTTCATAGGAGACCAGCTATGCCATTCGCTACCGCTCACCCAGACCCTTAGCATACACCGAAAACGTTAGACGCAATCGGGCATAATTAGGGCGGGTATAGTAACCTGCCGTACCCCTTTGTTCCAAAAGCCCTAAATTAACGGCCGCTTGGCTGGCACCCCTGGCCGGCGAGGGTATTTTCCCGGGGTGAGAGCCACCTTCTCCACTACTACCAGGTTCCGCCGGCCCATAGAGTGGGGCAACTCCAAACTCCTCACCTCTCGCATTTGACCTCCCAAGACCCTGAGGGCCACTTGAGAGGCCTTCAATTCCTCTTCTACATCTGGCCCCTTCTGGGCTATAAGTATCCCCCCTATCCGGCAGAGGGGCAGGGCGTACTCCAGAAGCACGGGTAGGGTGGCCACGGCCCGGGCCAATAGAAGATCATACCCCTCCCGGTGTCCGGGCTGGCGGCCCAGTTCCTCCGCCCGCCCCCTAATAATTTCGATCCCCGACAATCCTAGTCTCCCCACGAGGTGCTGCAAGAACTGCACCCTCTTCTTCTTAGCCTCAAGGAGGGTGATCTCCATCTGGGGGCGGGCTATCTTCAGGGGAAGGCCGGGGAAGCCGGCCCCGGCCCCGATATCCAGGTGTCGCCAGCGCTCTGTGGGCCACCCCTCCAAAACCAGTAGGCAGGAGAGGGAATCTAAGAAGTGTTTGATCTGCACCTCTTGGTAGTCGGTGATGGCGGTGAGGTTGACCCGCTCGTTCCAGGCGATCAGTTCCTCATAGTAGGTCTGGAAGGCGGCCAGCGTATCGGAGGTGAAGTCCAGCCCCCATCGGCGAGCCCCTTCCTCCAAAAGTTCCATCATCTCGAGCCCCATTATACCCCGACTTCATGCGAAGAGCGACCTGTTGTGCTATAATGGGTTTTGCGTTCTTCTTAATGGAAGGAGCCTATATGTCTAAGGTCTCTGGTTACGGGGTCTGTTTCTCCTTTGTGGCTTTCCTTATCCTCGTGGCTCTTTTGGGGTGTGCCGCAGCCGAAACCCCTACGCCTCAAACCAGCCCCTCACCTTCCCCCACAGTCGCCAAGAGCCCTACGCCTTCGCCCTCTCCCTATGCCCCTCCTTCGACTATCACCATCACCCTCTGGACTACGGAAGCCTTCACCCCCTCTCCTGATACCCCTACTGGGGAGGTGATGGAGGGGATATATCGTGGTTTCCGGGAGGCGCATCCCGATATCGCCGTCCAGTTCGTGCCTAAGCGACCTTATGGGAAGGGGGGCATCTTGGATTTCCTCCTCACGGCCAGCGCCGTGGCTCCCCAGACCCTCCCTGACCTGGTGACCATCGACCTCTCCCAAGTGGAGTTCCTGCTCAGGGAGGAGATCCTCCAACCTTGGGATGGGCTCATCCCCCAGGAAGTGGCCGACGATCTCCTCCCCCGCATCCGCCAGGCGGGCAGCAAAGAGGGCCAACTCGTAGCCTTTCCCTTTCAAGTCGATATAGAACACCTGGTCTATAACCCCTCCCTTATCGATAGCCCACCCCGCACCTGGGATGAGTTGCGGAGCCAGGAGACCACCTACGCTTTTCCCGCCGGAGGGGAGGAGGGGGCGGTCAACGACTCCTTCCTCATCCAGTATCTGGCTTTGGGCGGCTCCCTGGTGGATGAGGAGGGGAACCCGGATTTAGATGGGGCGGTTCTAACCGAGGTGCTGGAGTTTTACAGGGACGGATATGATACGGGGTATATATCTCCCTCTGTTTTGGCCCTGGAGACCCTCGATGACTCCTGGGCTCTCTTCAAGGAAGGCGCGGTGGCCATGGCGAACGTCAGTTCCCAACACCTCCTATTGGAGGGAACCGGGCTAGCCTACGCTCCCCTCCCCACCAAGAATGGGGCCCGGGCCACCATGGCCCGGTGTTGGGCCTTCATGCTTTTAACCCCCGATCCCCGCCGTCAAGAGGCAGCGGCGGAGTTCGTCAAATGGCTCTTGGCCCCGGAGAACCTGACGGCTTGGGCTCAAGTCAGTGGTCATCTACCCCCCAGCCGTTCGGCCCTCCGCCTATCGATAGAGGATACCGCCTACCGGCTCTTCGTGCGGCGTCAAATGGAGGGGGCCTATTTCCGCCCCCCCAGTGAGGAGATAGCCACCGTCCTCCAGCAGGCGGTAGTAGATGTTTTGAGCGGCAACGCCACCCCAAAAGAGGCAACAGATCAAGTTATGCAAACCTTGCACTAAAACAGGGGACGGAGCGGTCGCTCCGTCCCCTCTCTGTAAGTCGATGACTTACTTGCTCTTCACCTTGATGACCTTAGGCCTCGCTTCCTCGGCCTTAGGGATGGTAAGGGTGAGGAGACCGTGCTCGAAGGTGGCTTCGGCCTTCTCCCCTTGCGCATCGCTAGGGAGCGATATCGAACGGGAGAAACGCCCGTACCGCCTCTCGCGACGGATATAATTCCCCTCCTCCACCTTCTCCTCGGCCTTGGTCTCGCCGGCGATGGTAAGGGTATTGCCGGTGATGGTGATGTCGATATCCTCCGGCTTGACACCAGGGACTGCGCTCTTCACCACCACGCTATCGGCCGTCTCGTACATATCAAGGGCCAAGGTCTCCTCGGTGGGCAAGAGCCACCCTCTGCGGGGCCGAACCCAACTCTCCTCGAAGAGCCGGTCCATAGCCTCCCGCAAGGAGATCAGATCCCTAAAAGGTTCCCAACGAGTGATACTCATGGCTACACCTCCTTCTCAAGGGTTTTTCTTCACCATTATTATATCATGTTTACTCCCCTCTGTCAAGTCTTCTTATAATCAGTTGGCAAGATAGTTGACAAATTTGCACTATGATGTTATAATATCTATAAAGGTGCCGGTCGTCAATGGATATGGAGTACAAAGATTACTACAAGGTCCTGGGGGTCGACAGGAACGCAGACCAGAAGGAGATAAGGAAGGCTTATCGTCGGCTGGCCCGCCAGTACCACCCTGATGTGAACCCTGGAGACCGCTCAGCCCAGGAGAGGTTTAAGGAGATAAACGAGGCTTACCAGGTCCTCTCCGACCCCGAAAAACGTCAAAAATACAATCGGTTGGGTACCAGTTGGCGCGAGTGGCAGAGGATGGGGGGAGGCCCCTCAGGCTTTGACTGGGGGGGCTGGTTCACGGGGCAGCCAGAGCGGGTCCATGTGCAGTATGGCGATCCACTGGGTGGTCTGGGCGGCTTCTCCGATTTCTTTCAGGCTATCTTCGGAGGCACGCCCAAGAGTTCCTGGCGCACCACTCCCCGTCGAGGCCGGGACTACGAACAAGAGGTGGAAATCACCCTAGAGGAGGCGTTCCGAGGGACTACTAGGGTCCTCTCCAAGGATGGCCGCCGTTTGGAGGTGAGGATTCCGCCGGGCGTGGGGAGCGGCTCCCGAATACGCATGGCCGGGGAAGGCGGGCACGGCGGGGCCAAGGGGGATCTCTATCTAAGGATTAAGGTGGCTCCCCACTCCCGCTTCAGACGAAAGGGTGTTGATCTCCAGGTCGAGGTCCCTTTGGATCTCTATACCGCCGTTTTGGGAGGGGAAGTGAGGGTGCCTACTCTGAGGGGCGATATCATGTTGAAGATCCCCCCAGAGACCCAAAGCGGCAAGACCTTCCGTCTCAAGGGGCGGGGGATGCCTAATCTGAAGGACCCCCAAAAGCGAGGCGATCTTTACGCCAAAGTGAAGGTGAGACTGCCTCAGAAGTTAACCCCGCGGGAGCGGGAACTGTTCGAAGAACTCAAGAGGTTGCATTAAGAGGTGAGTTGAATGGTCCAACATCTACCAAAAGATGATGAGCCTTGTTACATAATCAGCGTGGCCGCCAGGATGGTAAGCCTACACCCTCAAACCCTGCGCTACTATGAGCGTTTAGGGCTGGTGCAACCCACCCGTTCTGAGGGAAACCGCCGCCTCTATTCGCCCCGGGATATAGAGAGGTTACGCCGCATCGCCCGCCTAACAGATGAACTGGGGGTTAACCTGGCCGGGGCAGAGGTGATCCTGAACATGGCTCGCAAGATGGAGAGGATGAGAGCGGAGATGGAGCGGATGGAGGCTGAGTTCGAGAGGGAGATCGAGCGGCTACGCTCTAGACTGCGGCAACTGGAGGGTTAAGGGGCTTGGTGATGATACCCCTAGAGAAGCAGAATAGATACTGGGCCATCTACCAAGATATGAGCCCTGGATATAAGCATAGCGGCTCCATTTATGAGGGTTTGGTGAAAAGGCATCTCACTCCCAAAGCCCGGGTGCTCGATGCCGGCTGTGGTCGAGGAGGGGTGGTCGAACTCTACGCTGAGAAAGTAAGACAGATGGTGGGGCTGGACACCGATTTGACTTCCCTTCGAGAGCATCGCTGCCTCGAACAACTGTTAGTGGGGAGCCTGACTACCATGCCCTTTCCAGGAGGCTTCTTCGATGCCGTCCTTTGCAGCTGGGTGGTTGAGCATCTGGAGGAGCCAGACGCCGTCTTCCGTGAAATGGCCCGGGTTCTGAATAAGAGGGGACACCTCTTGCTATTGACCCCCAATGCTTGGGGTTACCCCACCTCAATTAACCGTCTCCTCCCTGCTCCTCTGCGCCGCTGGCTGGTGCGTACCGTATATGGGCGTCAATCTAAGGGTATCTTCCCCGTTTTCTATCGAGCCAATTCCAAAGGACGACTAGATGCGAAACTATACCGGGTGGGGTTAAGAAACGAAGAGTTCTACCATATAGGAGACCCGTCGTATATCGCCTTTAACGATGCTTTCTTTAAGTTGGGCGTGCTTTTGGAGAGGGTAACCGATTGGCCCCCCTTGCGCCCGCTCAAAGTTCATCTGGTGGCCTCCTACCTAAAGGAAGAGAGGTGAGCGCCATGATGCCCTTCGATCGCTTTACCCAAAGGGCCCAAGAGGCTATCGCCCAATCCCAAGAGATCCTTCAACGGTATAAGCATAGCCAACTGGATGCGGAGCACCTGCTTCTGGCCTTGATCGAGCAGCCAGGAGGCGTTATCCCCCAGGTTCTTGACAAGTTGGGGGCAGATGTGGAGATGATAAGGGGGCGGTTGGATGA
>DFBK01000012.1 GCA_002366595.1 Anaerolineales bacterium UBA3082
TCATTGCACCGATTGCTGTAAGCCGGGGCAAGGTTAGGGTCAATGTCAATGGCCTTGTTGTAGTCGGCAATCGCTTGGTCGTACTGCTTTAATTTAGCATAGACAAGTCCCCGATTGTTGTAAGCCATAGCGAATTTCGGGTCAATGTCAATGGCTTTACCGCAGTCGGCAATGGCCTGATCGTATTCCTTGAGACGAAGATAGTCATTGCACCGATTGCTGTAAGCCGGGGCAAGGTTAGGGTCAATGTCAATGGCCTTGTTGTAGTCGGCAATCGCTTGGTCGTACTGCTTTAATTTAGCATAGACAAGTCCCCGATTGTTGTAAGCCATAGCGAATTTCGGGTCAATGTCAATGGCTTTCTCGCAGTCGGCAATCGCCTCGTCGTACTCCCCCAGACGACGGTAAGCAACACATCGATTGCTGTAAGCCTCGGCACAGTTGGGGTCAATGTCAATGGCCTGAGTGTAGTCGGTGATAGCCTGCTCGTACTCCTCCAACTGAACGTGGGCATTCCCTCGATTGTAGTAAGCCGGGGCGAAGTCGGAGTCAATGCCAATGGCCTGGGTGTAGTTGGCGATGGCTTCATCGTACTTTTTAAGAGCAACATGGGCGTTTCCCCGATTGATGTAAGCCGCCATGAAGTTGGGGTCGATGCCAATGGCCTCGGTGAAATCGGCGATGGCCTGATCGTGGAGACGTTGGTAGGAGCAGACATTAGCGCGGTGGAAGAGCACTATCTCCCGCCCCACCGACCGGATTGAGGATTCCGGCTGCGACAGGGCTATTGTGAAACTTCGTTGCGCTGCTTGGTACTCCTCCAAGCCATAGTGAGCCATTCCAGCTACAAAAGCGCTGAGGTAAGTCATCTCTTCCGACAGTTCTGTCTGCAGCGCGAAGCTGTCCAACTCGGCAATTTCATATACTCTTGGCTCTCCTGTTTCGATTGGTGGAGTAAGGGGCGGCTGCCTAAGAACCTCAAAGCGGAGCGCCACCTGAATATGGGTGGCCGTAGGCCCATACCACCCCCAGATGACGATAGTCGCATCATCTCTAGATCCAAAGGGTCTCGTCCCAAGGGCCCTGGCGACGTCTGCCCCCTCTCCCTCTGAGACCGGTCGCGGCAGATAGTCGACACGCGCATTCTCTATGCTGGCCAGTTCCGAGCGGAGGTTGTTCAAGATATTCTCAGTCACTCGATAGTGTTCTGGATCAGGGCCATCGATTTCCGTGACCAGAACTATTATTTCCTCAGGCGATTGCCATTGGTATGCCGCCCACCCTGCTAAGGCAAACAGTGCTATGAGAGGAATCCCCACAATGCCCGCCAGGGCCGCACGACGTAGGTGCGGGGAGGGTCGCCTTGTAATTGGGCGCCCCGTGCTGTCCACCACAACGGATCGGCTCACTCGTCGGAAGGTCAGAAGGCAACCTGTCCAAAGCAGCAAAACAACTACACCGCCAAGAGCCATAGCGAGGATGCTTGTCGGCGGTGGAGTGATGCCCCAGAAAGTGGCGCCGAACGTGGCCAGCGCAATAGCATCAGCCACTAGGCCAACTATGCTTGCGGTCAAGAAGAATTTCTCTAGCCGTGTCATTTGCTACATCTAGGCTCTTCCAAGAATAGGCATGAAAAGAGAGAGGATCACCCCACCTGCGCAAGTTGCTCCTGGAGCAGTCTGGCGTTCACCACGCTCTGATCACGGTAACAGGTGTTGATCATGAGATGGACCTCCCTCGCCTCCTCGGCCATCTCTCTGATCTTGGGCACCCATCCGTCCATCTCCTCCCGCTTATAGTACCAGTTGAACCTTTCGGCCGCGGTAATCCCCTTCTTCTCCCAGGTATCGGCATTCCGCCCGTGAAAGCGCACCATAGCCATATCGCTGGTCACAGCGGCCACGGGAGGACAACTAGACCGGAACCCTTGGGGCTCATCTACGCAGACGAAGGTCATATCGTAGGCTTCCAAGAAAGCCAAGGTGTCTTCTATGTTGTCTTGGTTGAGCCATACGTTGTTCCGGAACTCGATAGCCAGTCGATAGTCGGCGAGACTCCTCCGGCAACCTAAGATATGGGAGAACCCCTTGCGGCCGGGGAAAAACCAATGGGGGAACTGGAAGAGGATTGTTCCCAGTTTCCCCGCCTCGTGGAGGGGCCTCAAGGCGCTGTCGAAGATACCCCATAGTTCATGGCGCAGTTCACCCGGCACACCGTCGAAGTAGATCCTCTCCTTCGCCTGGGCCTCGTGGGGGAGAGCCTTGAATATCGCCTTGGGGAGACTATGGGTGCGAGTGGGGTGGTTGGTGAAGAGGCTATAGGCCTTCACGTTGAAGGTGAAGCCATCGGGGGTCCGCTCCACCCAGAGGCGGGAGTTCCTCTCCGAGGGCAAGGCGTAGTACGAACTATCCACCTCCACGATGGGGAAATGGCTGGCATAATACCGTAGGCGGCCCTTGGCGTCATCGACCCCTGGAGGGTAGAGCGCGCCACTTTCGATGAGGCTCTTGTCTGTCCAAGAGCAAAGGCCTATGCGGACCTCACCCATTTTACTCGTGGCGTCAGATGTTACCATCTGACGCTCTTGACTGGCAGCCCGCCCCAAGGCGTACCGGGCCGGGGGAGATAACTCCTGCCAGCACTGAAACACGGACCTCGCCCATCTCCCCACCCCCTTTCATTATATCATATCTCGCCCTTCAGGGGGCTTTTTGCCACCACCCCACCCCTATGTTAAAATAGATAGCGCGTTTGATCGCCTGTAGGAATGATTTAGGAGGGCCGATGACCGAAGGGATGGATTTCGCCTTATCCGTTCTACGACAGGCTATGGGCACCGAACTGGAGGGCCGAGCACTATATCTGGAAGCCATAGAGAGAACCGAGGACGAACTGGGCCAGAGGATGTTTCGCTCCCTGGCCCAGGATGAAGAGGAGCACCTGCAGATCCTCCAGGTCGAATACGGCGCTATCACGGGAACGGGCCAGTGGCTTGACCGGGAGGCCGCTCAAAAGGAAGAGCCCGATCCCTCCCTGCGTCTCTTCCCTCAGGAGGAAGAGACGATAGAAAGGTTGATCCCCGAAGACGCCAGCGATCTCGACGCCTTAAAGATAGCCCTGGATTTCGAGCGCCGCGGCTACAGGCTCTACGAGAAAGCGGCCACCCAAATCTCCAATCCTACCGCCCAGGCTATCTTCCGCTTCCTGGTCGAGGAAGAGAGTAGGCACTTCGCGCTCCTCGACAACGCCCATGACTACTTGGCTAACCAGGGGATCTGGTATTTCGACGACTTGGAGAAGCCCTTCTTCGAGGGGTAAAGGCTATCGATCTGAGAGAGCATCTTCATGAGGCGTCTCATCCGCGATAACATCCTTCGGCTGGCTAAAGGCGATCTCCTCTCCTTCCTAGAAGAACACGAGGACGAACTCTTACAGATATTTCGGGAGGAGATCTCCAGCCTGGATCGCCGCCTATCTGAGGAGCAACTATTCATCGACATCCAGATGGCTCCCTTGGGCGAGGAATTGCTCCGCGCCGTCTTGGCTACCATCAAGCGTTTCCTGCGAGAGTATTAGAAGTATGAAGAGAAGGGCAAAATCATGCTCGCTTTTGGAGTACCGGATTGGCATAACAGTAGACGCAGCCACCGGGACAGCGTTGACTATAGGATCCGATGTCCACGCTCACCGTGCAACCACACTCCTTCCGTTGTGCCCGGTCCTTTTCGGTATTAGCAACTAACCCCTGGGGGTGGAGTTCACTCAAGAGTCGCCCGTCGATGCAACTGGAAGGGAGAGCACCGGCAGATTCTAGAGCGTGGTCGCTGCAAGCGTAGATGGTCAGGCCCAGGGAACGGCCCATATCTACTAGGGTGCCGGCTATTTTGAGTCGTTCCTCTAACGACGGGTCGTACCAACTCCAACCGGGCCGTGTCAGCACCTTGCTATATAGCGTGGCGAAGGAGATCCGCACATCTTTAACGCCTTGGCGAGCGCACTCTTTGAAGATCTCTTTGGCATAGGGAAGGTTACTTCTGACCCCATCCTCTCTCCAATGGATGATAGGGTCGAGGCGGACGGTGACCCGGCGGGGATGGCCCACGAACCGGATAAGAGGGGACAACTGCTCCATCGCCTCCTTCCAAAGGGAAACCCCGAGCTCCAGGGGCGTCCCTCCCAGTCCGGTGACGGTGAAATGGCAGAAAATATGGTCGTAGATCGCCAGCGCCTCCCTGAGGCCTCCCCTGTTGGCCAGAAGCCTAGAGTAATCTTTAGACCAAAGGACGAAGGTATGCACATCCTCCGGCCGCAGAGAGACGACCTTCTCCTGGCCGCCCCAGGGCGGCTTCACCCGCACCCAACCCTGATAGATGGCCCGCGCCAGCCAACCCGGATACCCCAGGGGAAGGTCTGTCCGTCGAGAGGCGGAGATGACCGTTTTCATCTCTTATTCTTGTATCACAGAAGAGGAGTCGAGGCAAGTGAAGGATAATGTCGTAGCCGTAGATCTGGGCGGCACCCGCATCCGCTCGGCACTCATAAACGAAAAGGGCGAGATATTGGCCCGCGCCGAGAGGGAGACCCTGGCTCAGGAAGGGCCGGAGGCGGTCATAGGACGCATCGAGGCCTGCATCCGAGATGTGGCCAGGGGTACCGAGGCCATCAGCATCGCCGCCCCCGGCCCCTTGGACCCCTGGAAGGGGATCGTCCATCAGGCTCCAAACCTACCCGGCTGGCGTGAGGTGCCCCTAGCCGATATCCTCCATCGCACTTTTGGGGTGCCCATCTACCTGAATAATGACGCCAACCTAGCGGCCTTGGCAGAGCACCGCTTTGGCGCCGGCCAGGGGGCAAACGATCTCATCTACCTCACCATCAGCACGGGGATAGGTGGAGGCATCATCAGCCAGGGAAAGCTCCTCCTGGGAGCCAAGGGGCTCGCCGCAGAGGTGGGACATATAACCCTGGAGCCGGAGGGGCCTCCTTGCGGCTGTGGAGGCCGAGGTCACCTAGAGTCCCTCGCCTCCGGCACGGCCATCGCTCGACGAGCGGTAGAGGAGATGGAGAAAGGGACCGAGACATCCATCACCAGGCTGGTGGAAGGGGAACTGAGCAAGGTTACAGCCAAGGTGGTGGCTCAAGCCGCCCGGGAGGGAGGCCCCTTAGCCAACTCCATCTTCAAAGAGGCCGGCTTCTACATCGGCTTGGGGATCACCAACCTTCTCCATCTCCTGAACCCCCAACTGGTCATCTTGGGCGGGGGGGTGAGCAAGGCCGGAGATCTCCTTTTCGACCCTGTCAGAGCCACAGTGGAGGCCCGAGCCATCCCCTCTATCAAAGAAGGAGTGAAGATCGTCCCTTCCGCCCTGGGGGATGACGCAGGCCTCCTAGGAGCCGCGGCCTTCATGCTGAAGCAGGATAGCCTCGCCCGGTGTGGAGGTATATTGCGATGACTACGCGAATGCAGAGCTCTGACTTACACTCATAGCCTTCGTCCACTTTGTACCTAGAGCCACTACCTCAACTTCAGGGTCGAATAGAGCACATCCCCAGAGATAGTCTATCACTACGCGAAAACGCCCCCACCAATGCTCTAGCCTCTGCGTATGGATCTCCGTCCACCTCTATCCAGTTTATCGTCTCGTCGTCCAGCCTGAACCACTTGTATTGCTGCCGCACGAAGCGGCGGGTCTCCGATTTAATCATTCGCACCGCTTCCGCTAGATCCACTTCGCCTCTCAAGTAGAGCCCCAACTGCTTATAACCCAGCCCCGACATGGCCGGCAGATCGTAACCATACCCCTTCTCTACCAGTCTCTTGACCTCCTCTAAGAGCCCCACCTCCATCATCCTATCGACCCTCTCATCGATGCGCCGATAGAGGGCTTTCCGCTCCCTGTTCAGCCCTATCTTGAGAATTCTATAAGGCGGCGGTTCCTTTCTCTGCAACCGGGAGATGGGCTGGCCTGTAGCCTCATACACCTCCAAGGCCCGAACTACCCGCCGTACATTTTGGGGGTCTATGCGGGCCGCCGCCACAGGGTCCACCTCTTTGAGCCGGCCATGCAACGCCTCCGCCCCCCTCTCTCGAGCCTCCTTCAAGAGCGCCCTCCGTCGAGCCATCTTTGGCTCCACCCGGGGGACGGAGAACCCCTCCACCAAAGCCTTCACATAGAGCCCCGTCCCCCCCACCAGGAAGGGCAGTCGCCCCCTAGAGAGAACTTCATCTATCGCCTCATAAGCGTTCTCTTGGTATTGAACCAGGGTGAACCCTTCATCGGGCTCGATCAGATCTACAAGATGATGGGGGACCCTGCGCCTCTCTTCGGCTGTGGGCTTGGCGGTGCCGATATCCATCCCCTTATATATCTGCCGGGAGTCGGCGGAGATCACTTCGCCCCCGAACTCCCCACCTAGGCGGAGCGCCAGTTCTGTCTTCCCCACCGCCGTAGGCCCCACGATGACGATGAGCGGTCTAGAGACCATCGCCCGTTACCGCATTCACTATATGATTTACCCAATATGAATCACCGCTCCAGTGGATAGCCACCAGATCGATCCGCCATTCCCTCCCTGATTCACCCTGCTCTTGAAGATAGCCTTGTGCCACTTCGATCAGCCTCTGGGCCTTAGAGGGAGTGATCGACTCCTCGGGGGTGCCATACTCCCTGGTGCTTCGTGTCCTCACCTCCACGAAGACCAGACAATCCCCCTCCTGGGCCACAATATCCATCTCCCCCCCGCCACCCCGATAGTTCCTCTGGAGTATGAGATACCCCTTCTTCTCCAGATAAGTAGTCGCCAACCCCTCCCCCCGACGACCCAAACTCCTTCGCCATTCTTGAGGCTTCATCTTCACTCCACGCTCAAAAAAGTATCAGGATTTGCCCAAGGCTAAAAAACCCCTTCCACCGGGCTGGAAGAGGTCGGCTACATCGGATGGCCTGACATCTCACCTTCCTCGTGGTGGGGCTGAAAGAAGGTCTAAGAAGGGCGGAGGTGTTAAAATATTTCTATTCCAACTTGGCGATGAACTCGTCGATAGGGATAGCGGCCAAGGTCTGAATCTTGACGCTTCCCCGGGAACCCAGTTCTATCGAGACGCGAGCCACCGTCTCATTATCGGGAGCCTCAACTATGTTTACGAAATCGTAGAGCCCCAGAACGGCGTATTGGGCCTTCACTTTCACGCCCAGGGCCTCGATCTCCTGGTTAACCTCTTTGATCCGCCCTGGACGCTCTTTGATCGTCTTCGCCCCTTCGTCCGTCAAGGTACTGAGCATGATATAGGTGGCCATCTTCTCCTCCCTCCTTTTCCCTATAGACCTCCACCCGAAAGCCAGTATAGCATGGCGGGCGAGGGAAAGCAAAAGAGGTTGACCGATTCCGGTTTCCGTAGCGTCGCCCTTCAGGGCGACGATCTCCCCATCTGGCTGAAGCCCCTGGCCCAACGATGCCAGGACAGGCCGACGCTACTTAACCGGCTGTCCCTCGGGATCCCGTAGGGAAAGCCTCGATTCCTCTTCGAGCACCGGGAATAGAGCCTTTCCCACAGGGATGCTGTAAGGATAGGCAGTATGTGGCTGGACTTGAGGAAAGCCTTGACCGCTTTCCTGCTCTATGATATACTCTGGTCCTCAAATAGAATCGCCTACCATGAAACGGTTCGACTGTTTCTTTCGAACAGCGGGGAGGAGAAGATGAAAAGCAGAACCCGACACCTCGCTTCACTGCTGACCGCCGTCTTCCTAGTGCTGCTGGTGGCTGCAGCCCTGGCCACCAGGGGGACAAAGGCCTCACCTGGCACCACCCTTTACGTGTCTACAAGTGGAGACGACGGCAACGATTGCACCATTACCGAAACCTGCCGCACGGTGCAGCGGGCCATCGACGTGGCCACAACCGACGATGAGATACACGTAGCCGAGGGCACCTATACCGTCACCGCAGGCACGGTAATCACTGTCAGCAAGACGGTGAAGTTGCGAGGCGGTTGGAACGCTGATTTCACCGCCCGCGACCCCGATCTTTATCCCACCACCCTGGACGCCCAAAGGCAAGGACGGGTGGTCTACATCATCGGCCTCGGCGCCTCGCCCACCATCGAGGGCTTCACCATCACCGGGGGAAACGCTGGCGTTGAGGACAACTATCGGGGGATGGGCGGGGGCATCTACAGCAGAGCCGCCGCCCCCATCATCCAGAACAACATCATCACCGACAACATCGCCAGCACTGTTGCCATGGGCTTTGGAGGTGGCCTTTACCTGGACTATGCTCCGGCTTCGTCCGTTATCAGCGGCAACCAGATACTCTCCAACACCGCCAGCACCAGCACCGACACAAACGGCTTCGGCGGTGGCCTTTACCTCAACTACAGCGCCGCTATTGTCAGCGGCAACACCATCAGCGGCAACATCAACAACAGCACCGCCGGCGGCGGCCACGGCGGCGGCGTCTACCTGTCCTTGGGCAACCCAACCCTCGACGGCAACCGCATTATCAGCAACACATCCTCTGGTGGGGGCGGCGGCCTATATGTGAGCAGAAGCGCTCCTTTCACCCTCACCAACAACATCATCGCCCAAAATCGGGCCGCTTATACAGGAGGAGGGATACTGGTCTGGGGCGGCGGCGGCTACCCTGCCAGCGGCGTGCTCATCAACAACACCTTCGCCCAGAACAACCTGGGGAACGGTGGCGAAGGGGTCTTCGCAAGCAATGACACCACGCTCACCCTGACCAACAACATCATCGTCAGCCACACCTACGGAATCTACATCATTAGCCCCGCCACCGCCACCGCTGACTACACCCTCTTCTATGGCAACACTAATGACACCGCAGGCAGCGTCACCAGCACCCATGAGGTGAGCGGCGACCCCCTCTTCGTGAACCCCGCTGGATGGGACTACCACATCCAGGTGACATCCCCCGCCGTCAACAGCGGCACTTTTAACGGAGCGCCAGCCACGGATTTCGAGGGAGACCCTCGACCCTACGACTGCTTCGTGGACATCGGGGCGGACGAGAACACCGCCAGCGATCAGTGCAGGCGAATCTACTTGCCCCTCATCATGAAGAACTACTGAACGCATCCCATCACCTTCGGAAACATAAAGCCCCTTCACCGCAGTGAGGGGGCTTTCTTCTCATCCCATTCGCGCATCTTCATACCATGAACTTCATGGGCCTAAAAGAGAGCCGATGCAGAGGAGTGAGGCCCAGCCTTTCGAGCGCCTCCCGATGCTGGGGCGTCCCATACCCCTTGTGCCGGGCGAACCCATACCCTGGATACTCCGCCTCCAGTTCTATCATCATCCGATCCCGCTCCACCTTGGCCACGATAGAAGCAGAGGCTATGGAGAGAGAAAGGTTATCGCCTCGGACGATGCTCTTATAGGGCCAAGACTCATCAGGGAGGGACAAATAATCGACCAGGAGGTAGTCGGGCCTCATCGGGAGAGCATCTAGGGCCCGCCTCATAGCCAGCCTAGTGGCAGCCACGATCCCTTTCTCGTCGATGAACTGAGGAGGCACAACCCCCACCCCTATCCCTAACGCCACCTGGATGACCTTCTCCAGAACCTCCTCTCTCCGGCGGGGGGTGAGCAGTTTGGAATCGCGGACGCCCAAGAGTTGGGCTGGCAAATCGCGCCGCTCCAAGGGCAAGACCACCGCCGCGGCCACCACCGGCCCCGCCCAGGAGCCCCGCCCCGCCTCGTCGAGGCCAGCGATCAGCCGGTAGCCACGGCGAACAAGGGCTCGCTCCTCCTGGAGATGGGGATAACCCACCTTTCGTGGACTACGCCTTCCTCGCTTGAAAACGCCAGGCATAACCTATCCCCACGGAAAAAGAGGAGCCCCTCAAATTCGGGTCTCCCCTTCTCTTCCTAGCCAAAGAAATCCTAAATCCGTTTCTCCCTCAGACGAGCCGCTTTGCCCCGGCGACTACGGAGGAAGTACAGTTGGGCTCTCCTCGTATGGCCATGACGAAGCACCTCTATCTTCTCGATGCGGGGAGAATGGAGAGGGAAAGTCCGCTCCACCCCTACCCCATGGGCTGCAATCCGCCGCACCGTGAAATTGGCCCGTGTGCCACCCTTCCGCAACCGCATCACCGTCCCTTGGAAGACCTGTGTCCGCTCCCGATCCCCCTCCACGATGCGTATATAGACCCGTACCGTATCCCCCGGCCTGATCTCCGCCAGGTCCTCCCGGAGTTGTTCTTCTTCTACCGCAGTGATTAGATCCATCCCTTAACCTCATTAAAGAGATACTCAAAGTCGAAAAAGAAGTCCTTCAACACGATATAAGTTTACCACAGATTCTCGCTACCCGCAAACCCTTGACCTCACAAAATATCCGTGCTATAATATAGAACAAATGGTCTATAAGGGTCGCCGCCTAATCCATATCGATCTCGATGCCTTCTTCGCCTCTGTGGAGGAACTCCTAAACCCGGGAATCGCGGGCCAGCCGATCATCGTGGGAGGAGGCCCTGGCCGGAGAGGGGTAGTCGCCTCAGCCTCCTACGCCGCTCGAGCCTATGGTGTCCGCTCGGCGATGCCCACCGCCCAGGCCTTGCGCCTCTGCCCCCAGGCTATCCTCATCCCCGGAGATCTAGAGATATACTCGGAGATCTCCGATCAAGTGATGGCTCTCCTAAAAGAATACACCCCCCTGATAGAGAAGGTCTCCATCGATGAGGCCCTTTTAGATGTCACCGGATGCGAGAGGCTGTGGGGGCCGGCGGAGGAGATAGCCCGCACCATCCAACGGCGGGTAAAGGAGGAACTGGGCCTGCCCTCCTCGCTGGGGGTGGCTGCCAATAAACTCCTGGCCAAGATGGCTTCGGAAGAGGGGAAGCCAGGGGGCTTACTCGTAGTACCCCCTGGGCAAGAGGCGGCCTTTCTAGCCCCCCTCCCCGTGGAGCGCCTATGGGGCGTAGGCCCGGCCACGGCCCAACGCCTCCACGCCTTAGGGGTAGAGGCCATTGGAGAGTTGGCTCATCTACCTCTCGATCTCTTGGAGAAAGAGTTCGGAGCCCTAGGCGGAGTTCTTTACCAGCGCGCCTGGGGTAGAGATGACTCCCTTCTCACACCCCACAGGGAGCCCAAATCTATAGGTCACGAACATACCTTCTCTCGGGATCTAACCACCCTAAGAGAGGTCCAACGGCACCTATTGGATCTTTGCGAGAGGGCGGGGCGCAGGCTCCGTGGTCATAGGATGCGAGGGAGGACCATCACCGTGAAACTACGCCATAGTGACTTCACCACCCTCACTCGCAGCGCCACCCTCCCTCATCCCACCGACCTAGATCAGGTCATCTACGATCAAGCGGTGCACATCCTTCGCCGGGAGTGGCGGCCGGGAATGCGGCTCCGTCTGGTGGGGGTGAGTATCAGCAACCTGACGCCCCGCCTTCCTTCTCAGTTGCCTCTCTTCGACCAAAGAGAAGCCAAACTGAGCCGTCTGAACCGGGCCGTGGACGAGATTCGAGAGCGGTATGGAGATGGGGCCCTCCAGCGCGCCTCCCTTCAGGGCGCGAAGGAGTCTCTGTGAAATCAGATGAATGCCGCCAGAGAGCCAAAAAGAGACCCGCTCTCAGCCTAAGAGAGCGGGTCTAGAGCGCCCAGAGGAGCATGAGACCCCTCTCACTTCATAGGCAGGAACTTGAACATCTTGGTGCCGCATACGGGACAGGTGCCCTGGGCGGCTTTCCTGCGGTTCTTGGTCATTATCTCCTTCGCGTTCTGCATCTTCCGCTTGGCCCTACACTTTACGCAAAAGCCTTCCACCTCCACCCCTACCACCTCCTTTCCTGTTGAGTTTCTCCCCTATACCCCCTAACCATGATAGCCATCTCGTATAAGTCATTATACCATCAAAAACGTATATTGGCAAGCGTATTGTTATGTCAACTCAATCGCGCTTCATATAGTGCTAGGCACGACCCTCCCAAAGGAGCACTGGTATCCTGCGAGCCAGGGCTATCTCGCTGCGACTCACCTGGCAAGTGTACGCATAGGCCTCCACACCGCTAGCCACCGCCTCTCGGAGGGCTACCCCAAATTCGGGGTCCGACTCATCGTAGGGGAAAAGGGATTTCGCATCCTCCCGCTGCACTATAAAAAAGATGGCTGCTCGCTCCCCACCGGCCTTAAGTTCGACTAGTTCCTCCAGATGGCGGCGACCCCGGCTAGTGACTGCGTCTGGGAAGTAGCCTATACCCTCCCGCACTAAGGTCACCGACTTGGCCTCCACCCAACACTTTCCATCCTCACCTTCCAAAAGGAGGTCTAATCTGCTTCGGCCATAGCGTACCTCTCGCTCCACATTGGTATAGCCTTCGAACCCCTCCAACCGGCCACCGATAACCGCCTCCTCGACCAGACGGTTGGGTAGGCGGGCGTCTATGGAGACGAGGGTCCCGGGCAGAGAGACCATGAGGAGATCATACCTTGTGAGACGTTTAGACTCCCCTGCCTCTGCCAAAAGTACAGGACGTCCTGGGGTGAATAGTTCGGTCAGCCTCCCGGAATTGGGCACATGAGTGGCCACAACCCGGTCCCCGACTCGGACGCTGGCCCGAAACCGGTTGTCATGCCAGAGGAAAACCCCTTCCACCAAGGCCCTTGCCATCTTCATCGGCCAACCCTAGCCAGGAGCCTCTTGTGCTCCTCCATTATGCACCTATCCATCACAGGTGAACTCCACCTCTTGAAATAAGCCGCCACCCGATGGCTATCCCGCCCTGGCCTACCCTAGCCAGGATAAACCCCGGCTTATCCGACAGCCCCACCACGGCGATATTCTTGGCGCTCTTCAATATCTCCTTTATCTCTGTGTCAGTCGGGTTCTCCATAGTTCTCCTCGCACATATGCAAATAATTAACCCTTGCTTTGGGAAGGATACATCTCTTACCTGCTCTTCGCAAGGCATAGAATTGATATGGCGACTATCCATCTACCGTCAAAATCGCGTCTCTCGGCCCATCACAAGTCAAGCATAACGAAAAAGGCCCTCCCCACTTGGAGGGCCTTCCCTATACTGGTTATGTACCTACGGAGCTCCATCGAAGCCAACGCATGAGATGAGCGCGAGATTTTCACGAGGACAAATTAGACCTACAATACAGATACCGGATTTCAAATCAGGCACCAACTTTACCTAACTGCGCTATCAAGGGAAGCCTGCACGTCAGCGGATGTTGTACCACAAGATCGCTGCTAGAGTGAGGAGGAAGAGGAAAACAAAGCCTATGATGCGCACCCGCCGATTCACCAAGGGTCTCCTCCCTGTGAACTCCCAGACCAGCGCGACAATGAAGCCCACAAAGAGGAAACCCATCAGGGGTGAGACAGCCCGTCCCATCAGTAGATCATAGAGCATACCCAAGAGTGAGATAACGGCTCCTGCTACCTCCAGGCCGACCCGAATCCGAGCCCGCATGCCAATCTCCCCCAAAGCAGATAAGACCTGCTCCACGAACCAATGCTTGGACTAGAATATAGACCTATACCCTCAAGAATACTGCTCTTCCACACCGGGCCTCAGCACGCAGCACCCATCACGCTTCTCATGACTGAACAGAAAAGGCCAGACTACAAGGTGCCTCCATGCACGACACCGCTTCTCAAGCCTCGCCAGGAGATACCCAAATAATTATACCTGGGAAACATGAGGTTGTCAAACACGAGACCGCCAGGGCAGGAAGACGGAGAACTCGATTGAGCGCCAGAGCACGACCCTCACGAAACCAGTTAACACATGGAGCCCGATGAGCACCATGCTATACCAGATAGTGCGCTTTCCCTGCTCCGTATAAGTGAGGGGCCAGCGGAAAGGGGCTAAAGGCAACAAGCAGCGACACAACCCAGCACTTCACCTGTGCACCACCCGGCACAGACTGCGCAGGTAAAGGCGCAGGGGACACATCCAAAGAAGGCGAGGATACACTGGGTGATGCACAATGTCCATGCGAGACCCCGGCAGTCTCCTCCCGCGAGACAATTCGACACGCAAGCCGAAGTACAAGGGTTGAGGACGGTGCGCAATACTTCACCACCCACTACGGAGTACACCTCCATATGCTCCACGTCCACCACAACAGCACCGATGGCCTGTTCCTGACCGTCGATCTGACCGTAGGTGATGCTAGCTCCCAACCCCTCGCCTTCAAAGGGAATGACGACTGCCCATCCTTGATGAGTCCCCTCCTCATCGTCCCAAACGGCGCTCGCAGCCTTAGCCTGGTCCACGCGCGGCGTATAGCCCGCGTCTAGCAAGGCGAGTCTCAATATTCTTACCTCTTCACTTGTCAGCGCCTGAGCGATGGCCACGTTAGCCTCGGAACCGGTGAGCTCTGTAATGGTTGCACCGAGGATTTCCTCAGGCACAGTACAGCAGGGGCAATCCTCCCCGTCCTTCGCAAAAGTCGCCCCCTGAAGAGGCAGCACAGTCAACAATGCGGCAACAAGAAGCGCGATGAACGGTTTTCTGGTAACCTTTAGTATAGCCCCCATGGTTTCACCTCCTATCTTGGCGCGGTCCTAAAGCCTATATTCTTCCATTCTTCCGCCGGCCCCTCCCCATCTATTTATCCCACTTCACCTCCCACCTCTACTTGATACCCAACGACTCTACATTGATGGCCTACCCCACGCCCGTCAGATAGATAACCCCATCCCGCACTACACTGTCGAACCACCTTCATCTTACCACAAAATCACCCTCTTGTCCCTACGGAAACCCGTAGTTTTGACCTACGGATTTCCGTAGTTTTTCATATCGCTCTTCTTGTCATCACCCCAGATTTCCTCAAGGGTCACCAGCCCTTGCCTTAGAGCCTTCAACACTGCTTCGGTCCTATTCCTGGCTCCAAGTTTGCCCAGAATGTTGGTCATGTGGTACTCCACGGTCTTGATGCTGATTTGAAGTTCGTGGGCGATCTCTCTATTTGCCTTGCCCCTCGCTACGAGGATGAGGACTTGGCGTTCCCTCTCCGTAAGTCTCCCAGCCATGATTTCTCTAAAGGCCCATATATCCAGCAGATGCACACCAAACTCAAAAGACCCAACCATATTGAAGCACATATCGCTTACTGAATCACTTACTACGCGTGAACTGATGCTGCTGGACTATTTTGTGGTGATCTTCATGGAGTGATTGATGGGGATGGCCCAGGGAGCGGTGGGGGGGAAGGGGAGGAATTGATCAACGCTCGCCTTAGCGTAAGGCTTCTTAGTAGAAATGGCCGCTAATACTCGTAGCAACTGCCGCCAATGAACTCCCGGAGGAGCGAAGTGAGCGGGATGGCCACATCATCCTCGACGGGGGTAAGGGGGTTCAATAGTTCGTACACACGCTTAGCGCGGATGAAGGCATCAACTCGAAGCGGATCGTCCTTATATTCTTCCACCCACTTCTCGAAGTAAGCGATCAGCCTGGCCCTCATTATGGGCAACTCGTACGGCAGGGCACTATTGACGATGTAGTCAGCGGTGTTGATTTGGGGGATGATGTGGCGAAGTTCGCTGCTACGGACATAGTGCCAATGCTCCAGGGTCTGGCGGCGATCGTAGGCGCGGCACCTGGCGTCCCTCTCCATGCGGCGCATCAGCCGCAAGTCGGTCCAGCGAACGAACTTCCCATCGGGCCCTTTCATCTGGAGCAATGTTTCGATGTATACTTTGAACTTGCGTTCGTCGGCCACACCCTGGGTCATGTCGGGGAAAAGACCGTGCAGGCTGTCGATAAGGATGATTTCCTTCGGCCCGACCTGCATCGGGGCTGCGTTATCGTATCGCTTACCCGTTTTGAAGTCGTAACGGGGAAGCAACACCTCCTCCCCAGCGATCAAGCGCACCAAGTGGTCATTGATGAGTTCCAAGTCCAGGGCCTGCGGCGTCTCGAAGTCGTAATCGCCGAACTCGTCCTTGGGATGGAGTTCCAGGTCGAAGAAGTAGTTGTCGATGTTGAGAGCGATGAGGCTGAAGCCTATCCTCCGTAACTGGTCACTGAGCTTCGCCGTTGTGGTGGTCTTGCCGGAGCAGGAAGGCCCGGCGATGATAACCATCCTTAGATCGTCCCCACGTTCCTTGATCATCTCTGCCGCCGTCGCCAGGTCCTCCTCATAAGCGCTGTCGGATTCCTGCACGATTTCCGGGAACTCCCCCCGGGCGATTCGCATGTTTAGGCGTTCGACCGTGTTGACATCGTGATCGACGGCCCAAGAAAGGACTTCCCAGATCTTGCGGTAGGGGATGTTCCCAGAGTCACGGTCCGACTTTGCGATCTTCATTCGCCGCCGGCGGCTCTGTTCGTAACGATACAAAATGTAGGCCTTGGCGACTTTCGCGTGGCCGTTCTCGATCAGCACCTTCTCCACGATATCTTGGATCTCCTCCACGGAGGGGATATGTCCTGGCGGCGTGCTTTCTTCGAGAATAGCAATAACCTGGGCAGTCAGACCTTTTGCGATCGACCGGTCGCGGCCACCCACCGCCACCGCCGCCCGATAGATAGCGTTAGTGATGCGCTCGCGCTTGAAAGGAACAATAGCGCCCGTTCGCTTGACTACCTGCTTAATTCTTGAAGTCATATGGGCTCCCAGGATGAGATATCTCCCATTTCTATTCTACTGCTCTAGCAGAGTTCAGTCAATGGTTGACGTCAGAGACTGTTGAAAAAGTGGGATAGATCCTTTGGCAATCGACAATTTCTCCCACAGACTGCTAGAATTTGAACGATTGTAGGGACA
>DFBK01000100.1 GCA_002366595.1 Anaerolineales bacterium UBA3082
ATACGTACCTACAGTTACGCTTATCTTCAAGCTCCTTGCTGAAATCTCATGCAATATTCTAGCATATAACTTGAGATTTGTCAAGCCGATATTAAATAATTTAAACCTAGGGCAGTAAATTTTAAGTTTAGACTTCCTATAAGGGGGCAAACATAAACGAGGAGAGCAAAGCGCTCCCCTCGATGAGGTGATTAAGCAATTATTGGAGGCTAAGAGCCCCTGGTCACTCCAGATAGATGATCCAGACGCAGAGGCCAGCCAGGATGATGGTGGTCACTATGAGGGCCGCCCACTGGCCTGGCAAGAGCCCCACATTTCGGGCTGCTATCACCAGCATGATCACCATACCTATGGCCAGGACAATCCAGGCCGATAGGCGAGGATGACGGGTTACGAACCCTTTCAAAGAGGCGATCATTCCCCCTCTCCTTTCTCTTAGATCTTATCCCACTCCCGCTTCACCTGCTCCCAGGTCTCCTCCCGAGAGCCCGAATTATCGATGATGACGTCCGCGGCTTTGATCTTCTCGGAGATCGGCCCCTGGGCTTTCAGCCGCCTCTCGATCTCCTCTTCGCTCAACCCCTGGGCTCGGAGGCGCTCCCTCTGCTCTTCTGGGCGGCAGGTCACCACCCAGAGGGCATCCCACCCCCTCTTGCTGCTGGCTTCCAGCAGTTTAATGGCCTCGATAGCCACCACCTCTTCCTCCGCTTCCTCAGCGATCTCCCAAATCAGGCTTTCCACGACGGGGTGGATTATGGCCTCCAAACGCTTGAGGGCCTCTTCGTCAGAGAAGACAAGAGCGGCCAACCTCTTCCGGTCGATCTCCTCTTTAGGACCCAAGATCCCTTCTCCAAAGGTCTCCACCACCTCCTCATAAACAGTGGTCCCTTTAGCCATCACCAGGTGTACCAAGAGATCGGCGTCGATAGCCTTGGCCCCCAACTTTTCCAACATACGGAGAACAGTGCTCTTCCCGGTGCCCATGCTCCCGGTTATGCCTATGACCCGTTTCACGGCACTATTATATCACAAGAGGAGCAAGCCACAAGGTTATCCGGCGAGTGTCGGGGGTTATTGTCTCTCCCCAGCAAATTATGATATAATCTTGGGCGTTATGACTAGTGGGCGCCCGTTCCTTATCTTGCTGGCCCTGGCCTTGCCATCATGGGGAGGGCTAGCCTATATCTTCTATTACGCCGAACCCGAGGTGGCCGCAAACCGTTTTCTTTTTCTGGCGCTTCTTTTCTTTTCACTCGCTTTCAGCCTCACCCCTCTCTTCCATTTCTTGGAGTACCGCCTGGCCAACCCGGAATCCTACCGGGGCGACATCTTTCGCTCCGCCCGTAGGAGCGGGCTTTTGGCCCTCTTCTTTGCTCTCAGTGCCTGGATGAAGATGAGCCAAGCGTTAAGCTGGACCAACGCTTTCCTCTTAGTGGCTGCTTTGATGTTGGCCGAGATATTCATGGTTATTCGAAGGGCGTGAGGAAAACCATGGCCTATCGGGCCATCTTTTTCGATGCTTTTGGTACCTTGGTCCTCTGGGAGGAGTCGGAGCCCCATCTCTACCTATCTCAGCGGCTGGCCAGGGTGGGGCTCAACGTCCCTCCGAAAAAGGTGGCTCACATTCTCAAGGGGTGGGAGGGACATCTGGAGGAGAAGGTCGAAAGTGAGCCGGGCTTCGCCACCCTGGCTGTGGAGAGAAACCGCCCCTTCTGGGACTACTTCTACACCTATCTCTTGAGGGAAGCGGGCCTAGAGGGGGATCTTTCGCACTATATAACCGGCATGTATGAGGGTTTCCTCGATGACGAAAGCCTCTATCCCGATCCCGAGGCTCTGGAGTTGCTCTCCCGGCTCCGCTCTCAGGGTTTGATTTTGGGGATGATCTCCAACGCCCCGAAGCGGCTAAACCGCCTTTGTCAGAGGATGGGGCTGGCTCTAGATCTCATCGTCACCTCAGCGGAGGTAGGGGTAGAGAAGCCAGACCCGGCTATCTTTCACGCGGCCCTCAGCAAGGCGGGAGTGACACCTGAGGAAGCGGTATATGTGGGAGACGACTACAACAACGATGTCCAAGGGGCGGAGAGAGCAGGTTTGAAGGCTGTCCTTCTCGACCGCCAAAATAAGCATCAAGATATAGGTTGCCCCAGGGTGAGCCATCTTTTAGAGATCGAGACTTTGCTTTAAGGGGGGAGCATGATCGAAGGAGTAAAAACCAGGAAGTTAAAGGCCATCCCTGACGAGCGGGGGTATTTGATGGAGATGCTCCGCTCCGATTGGGAAGAGTTCGAGAAGTTCGGCCAGGTCTATGTCGCCGCTGCCTACCCGGGTGCAGTTAAAGCCTGGCACTATCATCGGCTCCAGACCGACCATCTCATCTGCCTGCAGGGGATGGCTAAGGTGGCCCTCTACGACGGTCGAGAGGACTCCCCCACCTACCGGCAGGTCGAAGAGTTCTTCATAGGTCACCTCAACCCCCTGCTCATCAAAATCCCCCCCCTGGTGATGCACGGCTTCAAGGGGCTAGGGCCGGGGATGACCCTAATGGTGAATGTGCCCACCGAACTATACAACTACCAGGAGCCCGATGAGTACCGTCTCCCCCCCGACACAGACCAGATCCCCTACGACTGGGCGAGGAAAGATAGATAAGAGAGGGGGTCTGCCATGGTGAAGAGGGTGAAGATTTTGAGCCCCCTTCAGTTGGAAGAGAAGCATTGGGAGAGGGTGCGCCAACTCTCTCCCCGTATCTCCCTCTCCCTGGTAGAGGGAGAGGCCCAGTTCTTAGAAAATCTCCCTAGTGCTGAGGTGGTGGCCATCTGGCCCCGCCCCTTCAATTTAAGCCTCGCACCTCGCCTGAAGTGGATTCAACTCATGAGCGCGGGGCTGGACCGCTTCGTGGGGCACCCCGTCATGGAGAGCGATATCATCATCACCACCGCCAGCGGCATCCATGCCACCCCCATCGCCGAATATGTCTTAGCCTCGATGTTAGCCCTCTCCCGCCACTTTCGGGATATCTGGCGGCTGCAAGAGAGAAAACAGTGGCCCAAGGATCGGTGGGAGATCCTTAGAGGTGAAGAGTTGCGGGGGAAGACGGTAGGCATCCTGGGGTATGGGAGCATAGGTCGAGAGGTGGGGCGTTTATGCCAGGCTTTCGGGATGAGAGTGCTGGCTACGGATAGCGCCCAGGAGATGGAGGATAGGGGGTATCGGCCCCCTGGCACTGGGGATCCGAAGGGAATGCTACTGGATAGTCTCTTTTTGCCTTCACAACTCAGGGAGATGCTGAAAGAATGCGATTTCTTTATCGTCGCCGTGCCCCTCACCCCGGAGACCGAGGGGATGATAGGGTGGGAGGAACTGAAGGCTATGAAGGAGAGCGCTTATCTAGTGAACATCTCCCGGGGCCGGGTAGTTGATGAAGAGGCTCTCATTGAGGCCCTCAAGGAGGGATGGATAGGGGGAGCAGGGCTCGATGTCTTCGCCCAAGAGCCTCTTCCACAGGAGAGCGAACTTTGGGGGTTAGACAATGTCATCCTCTCCCCCCATATCTCGGCTAATACCCCCCACTATCAGGAACGGTTCACGGAACTATTCTGCGAGAACCTGCGTCGCTACCTGGCCGGGGAGGAACTCCTGAATGTGGTGGACAAGAAACGGGGTTATTAGACGTCGCAGATGAACTGCGACGTTGCATCTGGTGTTGTAGCGTCCGAGTTTATCTCGGACGAAAGACCCATATGGATAGCAAGGATATCAAAAGGAGATGGAAAACATACGGAAAAAGTAGATCCCTCCGTTTGCAAGGGTTCGACTACTCCTCGCCCCGTCTATACTTCCTCACCATCTGCGCAAGAGAAGGTGAAAGCCCCTTCGCCAATTCTGACCTATGCGAAGGCGTTGAAAGGCTCATAAGAGAGTGCAAGGCACGATACAACTTTCAAATCTATACCTGGTGTCTCGTGTCTGATCATTTGCACCTGCTCGTACAACCCCCGGGTGATGGCACAACCGTTTCGCGCTTTGTACAGGTGTTCAAAAGCCTGACCACTAGACTTTACTGGAAACTCGGGGGCGCTGGAAGACTATGGCAACGGGGTTTCTACGATCATATCCTCAGAGAGGATGAAGACCCGATAACCGTTGGGGAATACATCCTCAATAACCCGCTCCGAAAAGGGTTGGTGGAATCTGCAGAGAAATACCCTTTTTCGGGGATCATCGATGGTATCCTTTCTTGAAACGTCGCAGATGAACTGCGACGCTACAATGAACGTCAGATCCTCGGCCCCGTTCCAGGTGGCTGTCGCCCTCTGCTACCAAGATGGTAGCCCAGGATAGACCATGATAGATTTTAGCATCTCGACCAGCGCCATAAGGGGCGATCTCTCTAAACTGGGCACCCTAACAGAACATGGTTTCCGACAGTTGGAGATCGGCTTCTTCGAGGCCCGGTCTCTCTCCCTGGTTATGGAGTTCGTCCGCCGGGAGGGACTCGCCTATGGCTTCCATGATCCCTTGCCCCGACTTCCCTCCTTCGACTATCCCTTCCTTACCGACCCAGATGAAGAGAAACGGGCTACCACTCTCGAATCCTTGCGCAGGACCCTAGAGACAGCGGTTAAGTACAATGCGCTCTATGTGGTGGGACATCTCCCTTCCGTTATCTGGCATCCCGGGCCTGGTCTAGATGAAGAGAGGATCATGGCCTTGGCTCAGGATAGTTGTTCTAGGCTTGCCTCCTGGAGTGAGGAGACCGGAATCCCCATACTCTTGGAGAACGTGGGGCCCAACCCCTATTTCTACCGGGCCGAGGCGTTTGTGGAGGTCTTTCAGGCGCACCGGGCGTTGCGTTTCTGCCTCGATATCGGACATCTGCACCTTACCGCTCTTCACACCGGACTGGATCCTTTCGACTTCGCCGAGAAATTATCCCCCTATACCGACCTCATCCACGTCTATAACGCTACCTGGGAGACATATCGCCTCTACCATCATCTCCCTGTTCACCCTTCCCAGCGGCCTGAGGCAGGCTGGGCGGATATCCCAAATATCCTCCGCTCAGCTCTTAGCAAAGTATCATCTTGCACCATCGTCTTCGAGCACACCCCTCAATACCCGGCCGACGAGGCCTTCGTCGCTGAAGGGATCGAATGGGTCAAGAAACTAGCCTTAACTATTGTGCAGTAGAAACAAAAAGCCACCCTATATGGGGTGGCATTGTTCTAGGACGGGGTCTTTAAGCCTCGGTATCCAGGATTAAGGTCACTGGGCCGTCGTTGGCGATGTTGACCAACATCATGGCTCCGAACCTACCGCTCTCTACCTGGAGCCCCGCATCTCGCAAAGAGTCGATGAACCTTTCCACCAACGGCTCCGCCACCTCGGGAGGTGCGGCGGAGATGAAACTGGGACGGCGTCCTTTTCTCGTGTTGCCATAGAGGGTGAACTGCGAGACAACTAGCGCCTGA
This sequence comes from Anaerolineales bacterium UBA3082, assembly GCA_002366595.1. GTDB lineage: Bacteria > Chloroflexota > Anaerolineae > UBA7937 > UBA7937 > UBA7937. The sequence continues at coordinate 5,475 of DFBK01000100.1, forward strand.
GCCCCGACATCCAGAGCAGAGAGGTTAAACTTGCCCTCCTCGTCGGCGAAGATGCGCAAGTGAGCGATCTTCTCCGCTAAGTATCTGGCTTCCCTCTCCGAATCGCCCTGGGCGACCCCTATAAGGATCACCAACCCCTCACCGATCTCCCCTACCCTCTCCCCCTCTATGGAGACAGAAGCCTCCCTCACCCTTTGCACTACCGCGCGCATCTCTTTCACCCCTCCCTTTGCACGATTCTCAGAGATGTGGTACCTTTAGGTCCGCTTTTCCTCTTGGAGGGCATCTATGATCAAACTTCTCATGAGTTGGGACATCCGGTCCGGTAGAGAAGCCGATTACATGGAGTTCATAACCGAGGAGTTCGCTCCCGGGATGGTGAGACTGGGCATCCAACCCACGGAGGCTTGGTATACCGTCTTTGGGAACGGCCCCCAGATGCTCTCTGGCGGGATCACCGAAGATCAAGAAACGATGATGAATATCCTGAGAAGCGAAGAGTGGCGGGAACTAGAAGAGAAACTTCTCGTCTATGTGTTGAACTATGAATATAAGATCGTCCCCGCCAGCGGCAATTTCCAACTCTAACCCTCTCTTCGACGCTTGGCAAGTGACCCCTTAACCCTCCGAGCCCTCTTCCGCTATTTCCGATCTTTCGCTCCCCTTGCCTTCCTCCTTAGATGGCCCCTTGTCTCGCTCCGAGGTGGGAGTGGGACGCCTGCCATGGTGCCCTGGCCCGGCACTTGCCAGCCCGTCCTGGTACGACTTGGGGCAGGGGCCGGGCTTGCCAGGCCGGGGATGGTCGGTGACGTAGAACCCCGACCCCTTAAATATGATCCCTACGGGGTAGATAACCCGTCGCACAGCCCCTCCGCAATGGGGGCACCTTTTCACGGGCTCCGAGGCTATAGATTGATGTCGCTCGAACCTGTAACCACAATCGTTACATTCATACTCATAGATAGGCATAGAGGTCTCTCCCACGGGGATACTTTACGTACGATTTACCCCTTCCGTTATCAAAGGCGTAGTTGCTGCCTTATCTTGGCCAGTAGCACTTCAGCCATGAAGATATAGAGAGGTCTATCGCCGTCGATCACCAGCACCTTCGCCTTCTCCGACAGCACAGCCCTCTCCACTTTAAAGCCCCGCTACTCAAAGGGACTATTGATAAATATAATTATACAGAATTCGTCCCTGGAGAGCAAGTATTACTCTTTCATAAGATTCCAAGTAGAGATAAAAGGGGCTGCCACGTGGGTAGCCCTCTTCTTGCAACCTGGGGAGTGACCTACCCGCCCTCTATGCATCTGTCAACGAGTGTACCGACGATAAAGTATCTGAAATCGCGACCCAAAGGTGTCGCCTATGTCTACGCCTCCCGTAGCGCCCGCACCACCTGCGCCAGGCTGGGTCGCTTGCCGTACATCAAAAGTCCCATCCGGAACACCTTGGCCCCTGCCCACAGCACGACCGGGATGGCGATGATGAGCATCACGATGCTGCCCACGATGTCCAGCGCCGGAGCCGCTATGGGAAGTTGCGCACCGCCAGCCCTTCGCGTCACCTCAGGACGAGCGGCAGATAGATGAAAAAGCCAGCCTTGGTGTCGTACTCATAGGCGCCGATGTCACACGAGAAACCACCGTAGCCAGCCCCACACGCGCGCAGATAGCCGCGCTGGTCCACGCTGACACAGGCCTGGCAGCCGCTGGTGCCGTCGTCGATTTGCTCGATGGCCGGGCTCTGGGCCGCCAGAGCGTGTGTCCAGGTGGGCCCGCCGTTATCGCCGAGAGCCCCGAGGTTGGGATCCCAGCCGGTGATGTCGCCCGTCGTCGGTGCGAAGGTGCAGCCGGTGGTATCTTCAAGCAGGTTGTAGCCCTGGGAGGTGAGCGTACCCGAGCAATCGGGAGCCTGGGAGTCGAAATCCTGGTTGTCGCCGATGATGGTGTTCCTAGTTTCGGCCATGCCGCTGGAGACGTAGATTCCCCCGCCGTCGCCGCTAAAGTCGCCGTCAACGTCGGCCGTATTGCTCGCGATGGTGGTGAACTCGAGCCACAGCGGGCCGGCGGTGTAGATGCCGCCGCCGCTCTTGCCGCTGGTGTTGCCGCTGACGGTACACTTGTCCAGCGACAGGTCGCCGCCAGAGTTGTAGATGCCGCCGCCGTGCCCCATACCGGCGTCATTGCCGTTGACGGTGCTCATGTGCAGTATCAGTATGGCGAGAGGATCGTCGTTGTAGATGCCGCCGCCACTGTAGGCACAGCCGTTATCGGCGACCGTGCTCCTGCTGAGTATCACTGTGCTGTCACCGTTGTTGTAGATGCCGCCGCCGTAGATGGCAGTGTTGTCGGCGACGGTGCTGTTGTACAGGTCCAGCGGGCCGTCGTTCCAGATGCCGCCGCCATTGCCGGAAAGGTCGTGGTCACTGTCGGCGGTGTTGTAGCCGACGGTGCTGTTGTTCAGCGTCAGTGTGCCGCTATTGTAGATGCCGCCGCCGTGTCGCCCAGCGGTGTTGGCGCTGACGGTACTGTTGTCCAGCGTCAGTGTGCCGAGGTTGCGCATGCCGCCGCCTTCGTAAGCGGTGTTGCCGCTGACGGCGCTGTTATTCAGTGTCACTATGTCCCAGGTCTGGTCCAAGATGCCGCCCCCCAACTCGGCGGTGTTGTAGCCGACGGTGCTGTTGTTCAGCGTCAGCGTGCCGCCAGAGTTGTAGATGCCGCCACCACGCCAATCAGCCGTGTTGCTGGCGACGTAGCAGCCGTTCAGCGTCAGCGTGCCGTATAAGTGGCGGATCCCGCCGCCATCCATCTCACCAGGGGTGCCGGGGGTCCTGCCGTATTCGATCCACAAGTAGTTCATCTCCACTGCACCAGAGTGGACGTCCAGCACCCGGTCAATGCCGTTGGTGCTATTGGTACCCGCCTGGATGATGGTGTTTCCCGGGTCCCCGTTGATCGTCAGGTCGTCCGTGATGTCCAGGTCGCCGGTAGCGTTGTCGTCTTCGCCCGCACCGGCGATTGTCAGGGTATAGAAACCGGCGGGGAGGGTGATCGTGTCGGCGCCGCTGCCAGCGGTGCACCCGTCCACAGCGGTATCGGTGTTGGCCGCCTGGATGGCCTCGCGCAACGAACAGGCGCCGTCGCTGTTGAGTTCGTCTTCGGTGGTGTTGACGATGATGGTAGCCGCGTGGGCCACGGGGGTTGGGCCTACGTTGAGTGACGCTAAAGCCGCCAACAGGGCCAGGGCACCTGTGAGGATTCGCTGTCTTTTCATCGCACACCTCCAGAACACGGATTTGCAGGATTCACGGATTTCTGTCACGTTTCACGTTTTCACGTCTTCACGCTCCCGCACAGCGTAGACCAAGAACCCCAGAAGGTAATAGACCAAGCCCAGGATGAAGACCTCTGGCCGAGTCAGCAGAGGCAAGGCCACACTCAGCAGGCTCACCGCCCCACCGCTCAGCCCAAAGGCCGAAAACAGCCAGATCACCACCTGCGTGAGCCCCAGCGCCCCCAGCCCCAGCACCTTCGCCCGCTCTAATGGCACAGCCCTCTCCACTTTTGAGCCCCACTGCTCAAAGCAGTCATTTATAAATAAAACTATACAACATTGGTCTCTGGAGAGCAAGTCTCACATAAGATTCCAAGTAGAGATAAGAGAGGGCTGCCCACGTGGGCAGCCCGCCTCTTGCCATCTAGGGAACGGTTTACCCACCACCCTCTATGTATCTCTCGACGAGGGGGCCGACGATAAAGTATCTGAAATCGCGACCCAAAGGTGTCGCCTATGTCTACGCCTCCCGTAGCGCCCGCACCACCTGCGCCAGGCTGGGTCGCTTGCCGTACATCAGGAGGCCCATCCGGAACACCTTGGCCCCTGCCCACAGCACGACCGGGATGGAGAAGAGGAGCATCACGATGCTGCCCGCGATATCCACCACCGGCACCTCGACCACAGGAAGGCGCAACATCATAACCGTCGGTGCGGTCAGGGGGAACCAGCAAAGAGCCCGCAGCAAGGGCATGTTGGGGTTCGCGAAGGTGAACCCGCTGAACATCAACGGGATGGCCGCTATCATGGAAAAGATGCCCGCCAATTGCTGCGACTCCTGCATGGTGGTGCCCAGCGCCCCCACCGCCCCCATCAGCACGGCGTAGACCAGAAAGCCCAAAAGGTAATAGACCAGACCCAGGATGAAGACCTCTGATCGGGTCAGCAGGGGCAAGGCCACACCCAAAAGATTCACCGCCCCGCGGCTCAGCCCAAAGGCCGAAACCAGCCAGATTACTACCTGGGTCAGCCCCAGCGCTCCCAGGCCTAACACCTTTCCCGCCAGCAACTCCTGCGCCGTGACCGAGGAGAGGATGATTTCAATGACCCGGCTTGTTTTTTCCTGGGCCACACCCCGCAGCAGGTAGCCCGAGGAGGTGAAGATGGTCATGATGAGCAGTATACTCAGGAAGTAGGGCACCATGATATTGAGAGCAGTGTCCAGGGGGCCACCTTTAGGCTCACCTTCGGCCTCCAGGCTCACCAGCACCGGCTCGATGGGGTCAGACAGCCGTTTCCGCAGGGCCGGGCCCACCTCGTCCCCCAGTAGGTGGTCCACGAGGAACCCGCGCACTGAGGCCGAATCCTCCATCACTGCGGCGCTGAGGGCGCCACCCTTGCTGAGGACCAACACCTGGCCCCTCTCCACATAATCTTCGGGGATGACCAGGAGGGTGGTGATTTCATCGGCCTCTACAGCCGCTCGGCCCGACTCCTCATCGGCGAAGAGATGGTAGCGCTCCTGGTAGGCGGGCAGGATGGGGGTGAAAGCACCCAGATGGTCTATCACCCCGATCTTCTCAGGCTCGGGGGCAAACTGGCGCTCGAAAAAGGCGGAGGCCTGCCCACCGAAGAAGGCTGCGACCAAAAGTCCCAGCGCGCCCAAGAGCGGCACCAGCGCGGTCATGATGATGAAACCGGCACGGCGCACATTGACCAGATACTCGTGTTGGGCGATAACCCCTATCTTATGCATCCTTCCCCTCCTTCACCACAGCGATGAAAATCTCCTCCAGCGGTGCGGTGGCCACCTCGAACGCCTCCACAGGGATATTCCGCTCCACCAGAGTCCGTAGCAGTTCCTGGGGCGTGATTCCCTCCAAAGTGAGGATGAAAGTATCGTCGTGCCGTTCCATCCGGGCCACCCCGGGCAGCAAATCGGGGGCGATGGGCGTGCGCAGGCGCACGGCGTGGGGGGCGTGGCGATGTTTGATCTCATCCAAGGGGCCGTAGAGCACCGCCCGCCCGTGGTTGATGAGCAGGATGCGGTCACACAGGGCCTCCACTAGATTCAACTGGTGGGTGCTCAGCATGACCGTCTTCCCCTGCTCTTGTGACTCCCGGATCAGCCTCTTGACCAGTTCTACGTTGACCGGATCCAGCCCCAGGAAGGGCTCATCGAGGATGAGGAGTTCCGGATCGTGGACCAGACTGACCACAAACTGGAGTTTCTGCTGCATCCCCCGGCTGAGGTCCTTGACTTTGCGGTCGGCCCAGTCAGCCAATTCGACCCGCTCCAGCCAGGTCAGGGCTCGCGGGCGGGCGACGGAGCGGGGTGTGCCCTTCAATTCGGCCAGGTAGACCAGCACCTCAAGCACCTTGAGGTCGCGATAGAGACCCCGTTCCTCGGGCAGGTAGCCGATGCGCTCCCTGGCCCTCCCTGGCGGTTGCCCCAGAACCTTTACCGTGCCCTCGTCAGGCCTGAAGATGTCCATAATGGTGCGGATAGCGGTCGTTTTTCCAGCCCCGTTGGGCCCCAGGAGTCCGAAAATCTCCCCCTCATAGACCTCGAAGGAGAGCGCGTCTACAGCGGTGAAGCCGTTGTACCGCTTCACCAAATTATGCACTTCGAGCATCGTCTGGGTCATACTTACTCTCTCCTGCTCACTAACGTCTGGTTCTTTTCAACGAAACCCGCCTAAAATCTCGTGAGAACTCAGCGAAGGCCGCTCTCCTTATCTCCCTCGCCCACCTTATAGCCATCAACTACTAAAGAGCCATCGAATCACTAGTGAACTCTTCCGCTTCGATCATAGGCTCGCCTCCTCCACAGGTCTGTACCTCCTGATGATCCAAAGGCTGAAGAGGGCCACCAGGAGAACGGCTGATTCGGCAGCCACCGCTCCCCACTTGGCGTTGATGAAGACTGCGATGAGGTTAGCCAAGCCGTGGTATCCCATGGCTATAAAAAGATATGAGATTTTGCCTTGCGTGAAAACCTGAAGGACGAGGACAGCCAAGGAGATATGGAGGGTGATGGCGAAGAGCCGTTCCACCCCTCCCAAAAGGGGCGTATACCATGGCAGAGCGAAGAACTGCTCTACCTGCTGGGCTATCAGCGTCGCCTGTTCCCCAGAGAGAGGCAGTTGCGAAAGGTCCATCCCCTGCAGCACAATCATGGTCACCAGCGTCAAGACCACTCCCAACCCTAAGAGGATGGATTCGATGCCCCCGTGGCCGGCCCCGAACGCCAGGGCCTCCCGCCAACTCCGGGCTTTCTTGATCAGAAAACGGTAAACCAAATAGCGTGCCCCTTCTTCAAACAATCCGGCCGTGAGGGACATAACAATGATGTTGAAGACGAGGGTGTACCTTTCCGGCGGAGAAGGCAAAACCCCTTGCTGGAAGGCGATGGTCGCGCCGTACAACAAAGGCAAGCGTACCACCTGGGAGCCTACAAAGGCCAAAGCCCCAAAGCCGAAGATCCCCCAGCGGACCCCAAACCGTCTAACCAAGTAGAAGCCCAAAGCGACGGGAAAAAGAAGCATGAAAAGTATTTCTATGGCAAACGCTAGATAGAGCACAATCTACCTTACCTCGCCCTTTTTCTACCACACCATTCCAGGCGATTCGATTAGGGCATCCACCTACAACTCTTGCCTCTCGAAAACCTGCCAAGCCGTAGCGAAACAAGCCAAGATGATACCAAGGCTAATCACTACCGCCCACCAAGCATCTCCCGGAGCATCGACCGTCAGCCTATTCGCCCAACTGAGCAGCTCCCCAGGGAGGTAGCGGCCCACGCGGGGAATGCCAGAGAGCATGGAGAGGACGATGAGGATAGCAAAAGCCAACCCTCCGGCCACGACTTGGCTCCTGGCCAGGGTGCTAAAAAACAAAGTGATAGCGATATAGACTAGCAGCCAGAGGCCAAGCAGGAGGTTGATCTTGACAAAGAGCAAGCCATCTAACCTCCCGAAAAGGATGATGGTATAGTAGTAGCAAGCGATCCCCGCTAAGGCCAGACTAAATAGAAACGAAAGGCTTAGGCCTGCGAACTTGGCCGCTAGGAATGAAAGTCGAGAGAGGGGCTTGCTGAGGATCATCGACGCTGTGCCTCTCTCCTTCTCCTGAGCCACAGAGCCCATCACCAAGAGGATAACGAGAAGAACGCCGAACTGGGTGAGGTTCTTGAGGTATTGAACCAAGGCATCGGTGGTGGTCGGCGGAGGAAGCTGGATGGAGATGCCACTTGTCTCCAGGCCCTTCAAGAGCTCTGGTGTCATCTTGGCCAAAAGGGGTGAAAGAAGGCCAAAGAAAATGAAGGCAGCGGCCACGATGAGGAAGCGATAGGTTCTCAGTTGCTCCTTGATCTCTTTGCTCAAGGGAACCAGAAAGGTCATCTTCTCTCGCTTCTCTGCACCAGCCGCACAAAAACATCCTCCAGGCTGGGACGCGCCAACTCGTAGCGTACCAAGGCCAAATCGCTGGCCACGATCAGCCTGGGCAGCTCTCGCTTCGCCACCCCTACATCCCCAGCGAAGACCCTCACCCCATCACCCTCTGCCTCTACCCTGTCCACCCAAGACAGTCTGCGCAAATCATCTGCCCATCCGCTTATCCGTTCTCCTAATCCCTTGTCAAACTCCATCTCGAAGACAGGAGAGGCATACTTCTCCCTCAGTTCTTCTCTTCCCGCTTGCATTAGCAGTTGCCCCCGGTTGATGATGCCTATCGTGTCGCAAACTCTTTCCACATCGGCTAGGATGTGGGTAGACATGAAAACAGTGGCTTCCTCCCGCAGGCGGTCGATGAGGGCCAAGACATCGCGCCGGCCCATGGGGTCCAGACCAGATGCGGGCTCGTCGAGGAAAAGCACGGAGGGCCAATTAATGAGCGCCTGAGCGATACCGAGCCGCTGCCTCATCCCCTTGGAGTATCCACCTGTCCTACGCTTGGCCGCCTCCCGGAGATTCACCAACTCCAGTAATTCGGCCACGCGCCTCTTCAACTCCCCTCCAGGGATGGAAAAGAGTCTTCCTACATAGGTCAGGAACTCTTGGCCCGTCATCCAATTGTAGAAAGCGGGATCTTCGGGCAGATAGCCTATCTGTTGGCGAGGGAACCGCCAACCCAAGGTTATCTCCTGGCCGGCCACCCAGGCTTTGCCTCGCCTCGGCCTTGCTAGGCCCACGAGTAACCTGATGGTGGTGGTCTTACCCGCCCCGTTAGGGCCCAGATAGCCGAAGACGGTTTTGGGCTCCACGGTCAAGTCCAGGTCTCGCAAAGCCACCACCTTGCCGAATGACTTGGAGAGTCCTTCGCACCTGATGGCGCTCATATTCCCCTACTCCTCTCGACCTACTACCAAGTAGATGATGGGGCCAAAGGTGCCGATGAGAAGGATGATGGCCAACCATACCCACTTATTGCCACCCTTGACCCGCTCTCTCTTGTAGAGATCCCAGAGGGCCACAGCGATCAACCCCAAGTCGATGATGAGGATAGGGATGAGCAAGGGCCACCACTGCCACAGGGTTTCCAGATCTCCCAAATACATCTTCACCTCCTATGGAAACTAGCCTGGCTGAGTAGGGAGATATTCCGCTGCCACTTTCTCGCGCCCCTGAAGGGCAACCAAAGGGCATAGATCAACGAGATTCAACCCCCCACCGACTCTGCCCTGAGTACCCTTCCCACTCCTCCAGTTGTTTCTCCAAAGCCTCCCTTATCTCCCCGGTCTCATACCCCAGGCTGAAGGCCTCCAGGAGAGCACTACCGATGATGGCCCGCAAGCGATCTCTTCGCATGGCCGCCAATCGCCCCTCACCGCGCCGCTCGGCGATGAAGGAGCCCCGCCCCTGCTGGGTGGAGATCACCCCCTGGCTATCCAGTTCGTGATAGGCATGAACCACGGTGTTAGGGTTCACCCGGAGATCTACAGCCAGTTGGCGGATGGTGGGCAACTGATCTCCAGGCTTCAGCCTCCTGGTGGCTACCAGATGCTTGATCTGCTCCATTATCTGGGCGTAGATAGGCACACCGCCCTCGTAATCCACCTGGATTCCCATCTCTTTCCATACCTTCTTAGATAGAGAGTAGCCTGACTATTCTCTCTCAGAGAGGTCGCGGCGGATGGCCTGTACTTCGTCTAGGAGAGCGCTGAGAACCTCAGCCTCGGTCATAGAAACCGCTTCCACTTCCGCCTGGGTGGGAGCCATCGCCCCCCTGAAGCGCCTTAGAGACGCACTCACCGTCTCGTACACCTCCCGGACATTGGATAGGCCGACCAGGCTCTCCTCAGCACCTGTCTGTCCGGCTCTTCCCGCCGTCTGGATATCCAGCGTGCCCACACCTAGCATTCGGTCGAAGGGGTCGCGTTTCACCTTGAGGTTGGTGACTGTACGATAGGGGACATGCTTCACCGACTTGGTCCACAC
>DFBK01000063.1 GCA_002366595.1 Anaerolineales bacterium UBA3082
AAGGTTTCAGGTTTATATTGAGGAAACCGCTCCCCTCATAGACTACTATCGCCGCCAGGGGCTCTTGACGGAGATCGATGGGGAGCAGGGGATAGAAAGCGTTCAAGGAAAGATCCTTTTAGCCCTCTCTCTGTCTCCATGATCGTTCTGAAGAGTTCCTGGGAGTTAGCCCGCATGCGGGAAGCGGGCAGGATCGTGGCCCAAGCCTTGGCCTATCTGGTGGAGCGGATTAAGCCGGGGATGGCTACGAGAGAACTGGATTTTCTAGCCGAAGCGTTTATAAACCGAAAAAAGGGGGTTCCCTCCTTCAAAGGGTATCGAGGGTTTCCGGCCTCTCTCTGCGTCTCGGTGAATGAGGAGGTGGTCCATGGTATCCCGGGGCCGCGCATCCTGAAACAAGGGGACATCGTGAGTTTGGACATTGGAGCGATTTATAGAGGCTACCAAGGGGATGCGGCCCTGACTGTGGGTGTGGGAGAGATAAGTGATGAGGCCCAGGATCTGATCGCTACGGCCAGGGGAGCGCTCTGGGCCGGTATCGCCCAGGCTCAGGATGGTTTGCATATGGGGGATATCTCTGGGGCTATCCAGCACTATGCCGAGTCTCGGGGCTACTCGGTGGTGCGCGAGTATACAGGGCATGGGATCGGGAGACAGATGCATGAGGACCCCCAGGTGCCCAATTTCGGGCGACCTGGTCGAGGGCCGGCCTTGAAGGCAGGAATGACCCTGGCTCTGGAGCCTATGGTCAATGTGGGTGGCTACCTCACTCGAGTCCAAGATGACAACTGGACGGTGGTCACCGACGATGGGAAACTCTCGGCCCACTTTGAACATACTATAGCCATTAGGGAAGGGGAGCCGGAGATCTTGACGGCTCCATAGGAGTGATTCATATGAAGGTCAAACCATCGGTGAAGGTTCGGTGCGAGCATTGCAAAATCGTGAAGCGTAAAGGGGTTGTGCGGGTGATCTGCAAGAACCCGAAGCATAAGCAGAGGCAGGGAAAGTGAGGGGGTAAGAGATGGCTAGGATCGCAGGGGTGGATCTGCCCCGCAACGAAAGGGTGGAGATCGGGCTGACCCGTGTCTATGGGATCGGCAGGAGTTCCAGCCAGAAGGTCCTGGCTCGGGCGAAGGTGGATGCCAACACTCGAGTGAAGGATCTGGCTGAGGATGAGGTCACCCGTATCCGCTTTGTTATCGATGCAGAGTATAAAGTGGAGGGCGATCTTCACCGAGAGGTGACCCAGAACATAAAAAGGTTGCAAGAGATCGGCTGCTACAGGGGGATTCGCCATCGGCGCAACCTCCCGGTTCGGGGGCAGCGTACCAGGACTAACGCCCGCACCAAGCGTGGGCCCAGAAAGACGGTGGCTGGTCGTCGCCGGGCTCGAGCCAAGAAGTAAGGATTTCTCTTGGCTCCAGGCTAGTCTTATCTCTCGCTGGAAAGGAGATACAAATGGTGCGCAGGAAGACCACACGGCGGAGGCCGAGGCGGGAGAAGAGGAACGTACCTCACGCCCGGGCCCACATCCATGCCACTTTCAATAACACCATCATCACCTTCACCGACCAGGCCGGCGATGTGCTTCTTTGGGGTAGCGCGGGGACGGTAGGGTTCAAAGGCTCCCGCAAGAGCACCCCTTACGCTGCCCAGATGGCAGCCCAAGCCACGGCTAAACAGGCGATGGATTATGGGGTCAGAGAGGTAGATATTTTAGTCAAGGGGCCTGGCCCGGGACGGGAAGCGGCCATTCGCTCCTTGCAGGCCGCAGGGTTGAAGGTGATATCGATAACCGACGTGACCCCTATCCCCCATAACGGCTGCCGGCCTCCCAAGAAGCGGAGGTTCTAACCGAAGGTTTCCTACTTTGGAGGTATGATGGCCAGATATAGAGGGCCGGTATGTAAGTTATGTCGTCGAGAGGGGCAGAAACTCTTCCTGAAGGGGGAACGGTGCTTCACCCCCAAGTGTGCCATGGAGCGACGGGCTTACCCAGCAGGCATACACGGTAGGCGGCGCCAATTCCGGCGACGGGTATCGGAATATGGGACGCAGTTGCGGGAGAAACAGAAGGCTAAGCGGATCTATGGTGTCTTGGAGAGACAGTTCCGCCGCTACTTCGAGGAGGCCGAGCGACGCCCGGGGCTCGCCGGTCTCAACCTCCTAAAGATGCTCGAGACCAGGCTAGACAATGTCGTCTACCGCTTAGGCCTAGCCTCTTCCCGGGCCCAGGCTCGACAACTGGTGCGCCACGGCCACCTCAGCGTCAACGGGCGGAAAACAAATATCCCCTCCTACCTAGTTCGCCCTGGGGATGAGATAGCGGTGCGAGGTAGATCCAAGGAGAAGACCTACTTTCAGGATGTGGCCCAGAGGCTAGGAGAGAGGCCTCTTCCTGAGTGGTTGAGCCTGGACGAGGAGACCCTATCGGCACGGGTTGTGGCTTTCCCATCTAGGGATGATGTGGAGATCCCTCTCTCCGAGCAGTTGATCGTGGAATATTATAGCAGGTAGTCCTCTCCAAAGGAGGTTGTAGTCTTGTTGGACCTAGTTCTTCCCAAAGTAGAGTGTGAGGCTTCTTCTAAGAGCTACGGGAAGTTCGTCATCGGCCCACTGGAGACGGGATATGGTATCACTTTGGCCAATTCCCTAAGGAGGGTGCTTCTTTCTTCCTTGCCTGGAGCGGCGGTGACTTCTATCAAAGTGAATGGCATCCATCATGAGTTCTCGCCCCTCCCTCATGTAAAAGAGGATACCATGGCTCTCATTTTGAATGTGAAGCAGATCAGGTTCAGGCTTCACACCGATGGACCAGCGCGCCTCTATCTATCTAAGAGGGGAGAAAGGGTGCTTACCGCCGGGGATATAGAGTGTCCCAGCGAGGTGGAGATCATCAACCCCGCTCTAAAATTAGCGAGGCTCGATTCCGAGGAGGCTCATCTGGAGATGGAGTTGGTTGTAGAATGGGGTCGGGGGTACTCCCCCAGCGAGGAGCGGGGGAAGTTACCCCTCGGGGAGTTGCCGGTGGATGCCATCTTCAGCCCGGTGCGGAGGGTGGCGTACCATGTGGGGCGTGTCCGCGTCGGCCCGGTGACCGATTTCGATGAATTGGTGATGGAGATATGGACCGATGGCACCATCCAGCCGGAGGAGGCGTTAAGTACCGCTGCCCAGATCCTGGTCCGCCACTTGGCCCTCATCGTCGATTACGGCGGCTTAGTGGTGGAGGGGGTGGAGGAGGTCGAAGAGGCGATCCCACCTCGGATCTATGAGATGCCGATAGAGGATCTGGACCTCTCGGTACGGGCTTTCAACTGCTTGAAGCGAGCGGGGCTCACCAAGGTGGGTGAGATCTTGGAGAGGCTCCAGAAGGGGGACGAGGAGATGATGGCTATCCGGAACTTCGGCCAGAAGTCCCTCGCTGAACTTAAGGAAGCGTTGGATGAGAAAGGGTTCTTGGCCCTTATCGAGGAGAGGGCCTCATGAGGCATCGAGTGGCCGGCCGTCGGCTCAAGCGCTCCCGAGGAGATAGGCGCGCCCTCTTTCGGAACCTCATCACCGAACTCTTTCGGCATGGAAGGATCCGCACCACCGAGGCCAAGGCCAAGGCTGTGCGAGGGGAAGCGGAGAGGCTGATAACCCTGGCCATGCGAGGAGATCTCCACGCCCGGAGGCAGGTGTTACGGACTATCACCGATGCCCAGATAGTGAAAAGGCTCTTTGACGAGATCGCTCCTCGCTATCAAGAACGGCCAGGGGGGTATACACGACTGGTGAAACTGGGACCTCGCTTGGGGGACGCAGCGCCCATGGTGATTTTGGAGTTGGTCGAGTAGCAAAAATGCACCTTAAGGCGGTAGTGGAATACGATGGCACGCGGTACGCCGGCTTTCAGAGGCAGAAAAGGGAGATAACGGTTCAGGAGGAGATAGAAAAGGCTCTCGCTTCAGTGACGCAAGAGCAAACAAAAATCGTGGGAGCGGGGCGGACGGACGCCGGCGTTCACGCCACCGGTCAGGTGATCAGTTTCTCTACCGGTTGGAAGAGGTCCCTTTCGGAGTTACAAAGGGCCCTAAACGCCCTTTTGCCCTTTGATATAGCGATCCTTGAACTCTCAGAAGTGCCCCTGGATTTCCATGCTCGTAAGAGCGCCCTGAGTCGCAAATATCGGTACACCATTTTCAACCGACCTGTGCGCTCGCCCCTATCCCGGCTCTACGCCTATCACTGGGTAGGGAGGCTAGATCTAGAGGCCATGAAGGAAGCCTTGGGATCTTTGATCGGAGTCCATGACTTCTCCTCATTCGGCCGGGCTCGACCAGGTGGAAGCACGATGCGCCAGATGCTAGAGGTCGATTGCCGTAGAGAAGGAGACCACATCTATATCGATCTCGTGGCCAACGCCTTCTTGAAGCGGATGGTGCGCACTATAGTGGGCACCTTGCTCCTTGTGGGGCGGGGGGTACTGAGCCCCCAGGGGTTCAAAGAGGTCTTGGAGGCGAGGGATAGGAGCCGAGCGAGAGGTCTCCTCCCCGCCCATGGGCTCTGCCTTACCAAGGTGGGTTATCCCCGGCGGTATATGATATGAAGACTTATGCTACAAAGCCAGAAGATATAGAGCGCCGTTGGTGGGTCGTAGATGCAGAAGGGAAGATCTTAGGGCGATTGGCCTCGGAGGTGGCTAAGATCCTGCGAGGCAAGCACAAGCCCTATTTTGCCCCCTATCTCGATACCGGCGATTACGTGATAGTGATAAACGCGGCAAAGATCCGGGTGACGGGCAAGAAACTGGATGATAAAACCTACTACCGCCATTCCGGCTACCCCGGTGGGCTGCGGAGCACCACCTTGGCGGAGATGCTCAAGAAGCGCCCTACCCGGGTCATCCGTCTCGCCGTCTGGGGGATGCTGCCTCATAACCGTTTGGGAAGAGCCATGATGAGGAAACTGAAGATCTACGAGGGGGAGAGCCATCCTCACCGGGCCCAGAACCCCCGGCCTTTGGAGTTTTAGGAGGCGTTATGGCAGAGAGATATTACTACGGCACCGGGCGGCGAAAGAGCGCCACAGCACAGGTTAGACTCTACCCCGGGGACAACGGTATTGTGGTCAACGAGAAGCCGGCGGAGGAGTATTTCTCCCGGGAGATAGACCTCTTGCGTCTGAAGGAGCCGTTGGTGGTCACAGGCAGGGAAGGCCAGTTCCGTATCACGGTGCGAGTTAATGGCGGCGGCATCTCCGGCCAGGCGGGGGCTGTTCGTCACGGGATAGCCCGGGCCTTGCTGGAGGCTGATCCCGAACTCCGGCCTACCCTGCGAAAGGGAGGCTTTCTGACCCGAGACCCTCGGGTGAAGGAGAGGAAGAAACCGGGCCTCAAGAGGGCTAGAAAGGCTCCTCAATACACCAAGCGGTAGATACGACTTCTTTAGGGGGGTGTCGGCCGGGAATCGAGCCGCCCATCCTTACAGGCTCCCTGTCCCGCAGGTCCCAAAGGGATCCCCTGGGAGATCCCGAGGGATGGGAAAGGCTCCAATCCTTGTTAATAAGAACGGAATCCAGGCTTCAGCCGGAGCCGCCTAAAGGCTCCAATCCCTGTTGATTAAAGCGGAATCCAGGCTTCAGCCGGAGCCCTTCAAAGGCTCGAATCCCACTACTTTTCTTTTTTGGTTATGGCCCGTAGTTTTTGAGGATTAGGGGCAGGTAGAGCCGGTTGCCAGCCCAGATGCGTACCCGTACTTGGTCAGCGCGGTTATCACTGAGCCCTCGCGTGACCCGGATGGAGCCTCCGCTCAGGTCGTACCAGGTAGCCCCTATTTCACCTTCAACATAAGTTCCATCGGAACTAAGGTACTGGTCTAGACCATAACTTATCTGGTTGATCCCGTAATTGTACGTAGCCTTGAACTGCAGATCCACGAAGAGGTCGCCAAAGGGACCGCCCAAACCGTGTTCGAGGGTCTTGATTTCGCCCTGATCGATGGAAATCCACCCGCTGTCATAGTCGGCTCGGGGAACTCGCCAGATGCGCACCCGCACCTGGTCAGCGGCCAAGTCACTCGGCGCTCGCCGGACGGTGATCCGATCGGGGTAGAGCAGGCTCCAGGAGAAGCCTTTGGAGCGCAGATCTCCCGCCTCATCCCGATTAAACTGTGTTCCGTAGAAGAGATGGTGCACCCCGAGGGCGTTCTTAGCCTCCAGGCAGACTAGGTAGTCATCGGTGTTTCCACCTAGATCGTGGTGGAATTCGAGAAACACGGGAAACTCGATCTCGTGCCATCCGCTGTCGGCGTCAGCCTCAGGTACTACCCAGATGCGCACCCGGACGTAGTCAATGTAGTTGTCACCCCCGGCCCGCACGACCCCGATTTGCGTAGTGGTCAGCCCGTCCCAATAGGCTCCCTTGCAGTCATCCCCCACCCAGTCCGAGCCGTATGAGAGGTGATGGGTGCCCGCGGGACGCAAGAAGGTCAAATCTACTACGTAGTCGTCGGTATCGCCTCCCAGGTTGTGCTCGAGGGTCAAGGGGGTGCCAGCGGTGATCGCCAGCCATCCGCTGTCGTAAGCCGGTGGGGTAAAAAGGAAGTCCCCTGGAGAAAGATGGGGCATCTGGGAAGGGGATGACTGGGTCGGTCTACCTGGGCCAAGGAAAAGGGCCAGCAGCACACTCAGGGCTGTTATGAGGACAAAGATACGCTTGCTTTTCATCATAAACCTCCTCTATCTCTCATACGCAGGTGAATTGCACCCAGCCACTCGATATCCGATTGCTTCTCCTCCTGAAGATAAAATCAGTTAATAATTCACCAACTCATCTGCTATCGGCTTGCTTTTCACCACCTCCTTCCCCTGGCCCCAACAATGTATGGGGTAGAGACACCACCAGGACCTTGTGTACTATTAACTTTATCTCATTGCGATGTGGGATGATCTGCCACAAAGAGGGCGTAATGAAGTGGGGTGAGACCTAACTAAGATAGCACTAAATCCACACCAGGTCAATACCTAGAGGTATCTACTATCTTGGGGCAAGATAGTCCGTGCTGTCAGGAGGAGACTCCCGACGCCACCTAAACTAGGAGCCCCTTCCCAGTGAGGGTGGAAGGGGCTTTCGCTGTATTACCCTGACCCTATGCGGTGGGCGGCGATTGCGTGGTGGGCCGGGAGGCGAGCAACTCTGTCTTTGCCCAGTTGATGATCATAACGGGGTGAGTCCATTGCCAGTGGGGTTCCGTCAATAGCCTGGCTGTTGTGGAGAGGATAGGGACGAATCGCCGGGTGCGGCGGCGCAATGCGGCCTCGTACTTCTGGCTTGGTAGGAGCGGGAGCCGCCCCTCTATCTCTAGGTTCCCCACCCTCATCCGCACAGGATAGGTGGAGATTTCGAAGACCGTGAAATCTGATGCCTTTCTCCTCTCCTCTAGGGACGCTTCCGGGCCACGGGGGATGACCACTAAGATGTGATCCGAATTAAGGTGAAGGAGATCCACCTCTTCCGACTTCCGCACAGGAGCCAAAGTCAGGACAGTCGCTTCGCGCACCACAAGATGGGAGTGTAGTTGACGATTGAGGAAGTCTGAGAGGCGTTGAGAGCCGACCTCCACGAAGCCCACTACGTCGAAGTGGTCGGTGATCACCTCCACTCTGAGGTTAGAAGACGAATCCGAGTCCCTCACTTATCAGGTCCCCAAGAGCCAAGGATCACAGCGAGCCTTAAGCAACGAACAGAACGTCTAAACTATATCAATAGTCAAATAGTTGTGCAATAGGCTCTTGGTACCATGAAACACCAGGCCCTACCGTCCGAGAGGCAGTGACGAGGGAGCATAACGAGGCCCCTTCTCAGTGGGGGTGGTTCGCCACAGTTCCACCGAGTACTGAGGTGAACTCACCATGTGTGAAAGGGGCTTTCTCTTTCCTCGCCGGAAGCATGGCTTTGGGTTCTAGAAGAGATAGAGTATAATTACGGCCGTAAGCCCCCAGAGGAGGTTACTGACCAAGAGGGGGATGTCTTTGAGGACTATTTCTTCCGGGCTGCCCCCCAGATTCTTCTGATGTATCAGATAGAGGTATCTTAAAAGCCCGTAGATGACGAAGGGGATGGTGAGCATCATCAACTTGTTTTGTGGCAGGTTCTCGGCGGAGAAGGTGTATAGGGAATAGGCGATGATGGTGGCGGCGGTGACCACGGTGAGCATCTCGTCTATGAAGGCGGGGGAATACTCCTCCAGGATCTTGCGATGTTGGTTAGCGTTATCCTCTAGGAGTATCAGTTCTTCCCTCCGCCGCCCCAGGGCGATGAAGAGGGCTAGAAGCGTGGTGCAGACATAGAGCCAGGGAGAGAAGCGCTCCGCCTGGGCGACCGCTGCCCCTGCGGCCACTCGTAGCACGAACCCCGTAGCCACGGTCATTACATCCAAGATGACCACGTTCTTCAGACCGAAGGAGTAGGCCACTTGGAGAAGCAGATAGGAGAGGGCTATCAAGCCGAAAGTGAGGTCCAGATAGAAGGATAGAGGCAGGCTGATGGCCGGTAGGACGATCGCGGCCCCAATGGCCCAGGAGAGGGACAACCTT
>DFBK01000094.1 GCA_002366595.1 Anaerolineales bacterium UBA3082
CCTGGAAAAAGCCGTCGGGCGAAGGGGATAGTCTCAATAGATCGGTTAAATCTTGGGCATCTCCCCGGGGAGCGATCCCGGTAGCCAAGACCACGAGATCCGCCTCCAACTGCACAGATTCGCCTAGGAGGGTATCCTCAGCCCTAACGACGAGCCTCTCCCCCTTTTTGTATATCTCCGAAGGGCTCCCTCTCCGGTATACCACTCCTTCGCCTCTCACCCGGTCGTAGAACTCCTCGAACCCCTTTCCGAAGGCCCTCACATCGATATATAAGACCGTCACCTCTGCATCTGGTATCTTCTCCTTCACCAGATGGGCTTGCTTGGCTGTGTACATGCAACATACCCGGGAGCAATACTCCACCCCCACACTTTTATCCCTCGACCCCACACATTGAATAAAAACCACCTTCTTTGGCTCTTGCCCATTCAGCGTTATCTTTCCCCTGGTGGGGCCAGAGGCCGAAGAAAGCCGCTCAAACTGGAGACCAGTGATGACGTTGGGGTAGAGGCCGTAGCCGAACTCTGGCTTGAGATGGGCATCGAAGAGATCGAAACCGGTAGCCACGATGATAGCCCCCACTTTTAGTTCTATCATTTTCTCTTTCTGCTCGAAATCGATAGCCTCCGCTGAACAAGCCTCCTTACAGGCAGGGACCTTCCCGCAGACACCTCTGGTTATGAAAACACAGCGCTCGGGGTCTATGGTAGCCTTCAAAGGTACCGCTTGAGGGAAGGGTATATATACCGCTCCTCTCTTGCTCATCCCCACATCGAATTCGCTTGTGACCCTCCCTTTGAGTCGGCAAGCCTCCACACAGAGGCTACAACCGGTACATCTATCTACATCCACATACCTGGGCTTCTGCTTCACCCTTGCCTGGAAATGACCTATCTCCCCATCTACGCTCGCCACCTCCGCATAGCTGAACAATTGGATGTTAGGGTGACGAGCCACATCTACCATCTTAGGGGTCAGGATGCAGGATGAGCAGTCGAGCGTGGGGAAGGTCTTATCCAGTTGGGCCATATGCCCCCCGATGCTCGGTTCCCTCTCCACCAAGTAGACCAGGAAACCGGCATCGGCGATATCGAGGGAGGCTTGCATCCCCGCGATCCCTCCCCCAATCACTAAAGCCGCTGGCTTTAAGCTTTTGCCCTCAGGTTCCACCTTTATGCCACCTCTATGGGGGGCTATCTTTCTCCCAACTCCGTCAGTTCGTCCTCCTTGAAGGTAGCCAGGGGCAACTCATCCTCCAGGCTCCTCCCAGGCAGGTAATCGAACATGGCTTGTACCTCCTGCCCCACCGCCCGGAAAATGGTGGTCAAAGGGATGTCGTTGGGACAGGCGCTTTCGCACATCCCACAGCCCACACAGGAGGTAACCATGTGATTCAGCCGGGTCAACTGGAAAAGGAGGGTATCGGTGGGCATCTGGATGGCTCCCTTCCGCCGCGCCCACTTCAGGTATCTATCGGATTCGTGTTCGAAGGTGGATGTCCTGAAAAGGCACTCTTTACAGTAACAGATGGGGCAAGCCACTGTGCAGTTATGGCAGCGGATGCAGGTGGAAAACTGGGCCAGGAGGCTGGGCATATCGACCACCCTCTCTCGGAACTGGGCGAAGAGCCGATCTCGCTCCTCGATCCTGGCCTCCCCCAATTTCTTGATGACCTCCTCTCGGCTAGCGGCTTCCCCCTCCGTCAACTCTAGCCTCTGGGCCAACTCCTCAGGGGCCTTGATGAGTATCTTCTCGCCATCGACGCCGAGGAGGCCGATGGTCAGGGCCGCGTTTTTGGGGATGGGATACTCGCAAATCCGGCAGGCGGATCGGAACTGGTACCCCTCATGGGGGGAGAGAGTGCCTTCCTTAGCCCCTCGCATCAGTTCCGTCGTCGAAGCCCCACCCTCGGAGAGGAGTTTGGCGTAATCGGTCACCTCGTAGGTGCCCAGGCAGTCGATGCCTATGATCATAAGGTTTTCCAGATGGGCCTGCTGTAACTTGACCAGTTCGATAAGAGCCCTTATCTCACAGGAGCGCAAGAGGGCCCCGATCTTCTCCTTGGGTTTGCCGATGGTCAAGGAGGAGACGAGCCTAGCCGCGTTCACCGGCATCACCGGGGCCAGGGGGTTGGCCTTCTCTAAGCGGGCAGGTTCCTTCACTAAGGCGGGCATAACGGTATCGCCAGAAGGGGCCTCAAGAGGGACGAGCAAAGCCTCGACGATCTCCTTCTCCAGCAACCTTTGCAAGAAATTCCGCAGGATCGCCAAGGTATCACCCTCTTTGACTTCCAAGAACTTTTCCACCTTCATCGTTCTCGTCCTTTATGATTTTATGTTTAGGTTCCCCAGAGTTCTTTTAGGGGGTTGGGGCCCTTCTCTTTGAGGGCTTCCACCATCTCCGTCACCGTCTCGGCGAAAACCTGTCCTTCGCTGGCGCTGATCCAGCGGAGCCAGACCCGCTCCTCATCGAACCCCATCTGATGGAGGATATTCTTGAGGATAGCCACCCGCCGCCGAGCCTTGTAATTCCCTTCTTGATAGTGGCAATCGCCAGGATGGCAGCCTCCTATGAGGACGCCATCGGCCCCATCGAGCAAGGGCTTGATGACATAGACCGGATCCACGGCCCCGCTGCACATCATGCGGATGATCCTCAAGTTGGGCGGGTATTGGATGCGGGAGGTACCTGCTAGGTCCGCCCCCATGTAGGCGCACCAGTTGCAGAGGAAAGCCACGATCTTAGGCTCGAAATCTTCGTTCATCTTTGACCTCTCTTATAGTGCAGCATCTACTACGGCCATAACCTGTCTCATCTCGTAGAGGTTCTGCTGGGTGGCACCGTTGGGGCAAGCCATGGCACAGAGGCCACACCCTTGGCAGAGGATCTCTATCACCTCCGCCACTCGAGTCTCCTCATTGAGCCTTCGGGCGTCGTAGGGGCAGAGGGAGACGCAGAGGCCACAGCCACTACAGAGCCGGGCGTTGACTGTAGGGAGGAAGACCTTGCCCTCCAGGTGTCCCTTGGCTAGGAAAGCAGTGGCCCTCATGGCTGCCCCCTCGGCCTGGGAGATGGACTCGGTTATCGATTTTGGCCCCTGGGCCAGGCCGCAGAGGAAGATCCCCGCCCTCCCCGAATCAAGGGGAGCCACCTTGGGATTAGCCTCTTGGAAGAAGCCGTCCTCGTCCAAGGAGAGGTTCAAAACCTCGGCCAACCTTCCATTGTCGCCGGCGACTATCCCCGGGCTCAACACCAGAAGGTCGGCCTCGAGGTGCAGTTCTCGCCCCAAGATGGGGTCATGAACCTTCACCCTCAAAGCGGGACCGGGGATGACCTGGGGCTTCCTATCTCGATCATAGGGTATGAAGATCACCCCCTCTTCCCTGGCCCGGCGATAATACTCCTCCTTGAAACCGTAGGTCCTCATATCTCGATAGAGGACGAAGATAGCGGTCTCCGGCTGGGCTTGTTTTATCCGCTGCGCGTTCTTGATCGCCTGGGAACAACAGACCCGGCTGCAGTAGAATCGTCCCTCCTCCCGAGAGCCCACGCATTGGATCATGATTACGCTCTGCGTGCCTTCTATGCCTCCACCGGTGGCTATCCGAGCCTCCAGTTCCCTTTGGGTTATGACTCGCGGGTCCTGGCCGTAAAGGTACTCCCGGGGAAGGGCCTCTTGGCCTCCCGTGGCCACGATGGTCGCCCCGTGCTCAACCATATGTTCCTCACCATCCAGGGAAAGGGTCGAGCGGAAAGAGCCCCCTAAGCCTTGATGTTCGACCACCTCCGCTCCCTTGAAGAGGGTGATGCCGGGGTGACTCTCCACCCTTTGGACGAGTCCTCTCAAGAACTCTTGGGGGTTGGAGCCCTCCAGGGTGTAATGGATGTGACGCAGGTTGCCGCCCAGTTCCCTCTCCTTTTCCACCAGGGTGATGGGGAAGCCCAGGTCAGCCAGCCTCAAGGAGGCCACCATCCCCGCCAACCCCCCGCCGATGACCAGGACAGCGGGCTGGGCCTCGACGGAGGGCTTATGCAAGGGCTTGAGCAACCGAGCCTTGGCCACCGCCATCTCGATCAATCCCTTGGCCTTGGCTTGAGGTTCCCTATGAGTCCAAGCGCACTCCTCCCGTAGGTTCGCCCGCTCCAAGAGGTAGGGGTTGAGACCGGCCTCCCGGAGGCTCCCCCGCATCTCCTCCTCATAGAGCCGATGGGTGCAGGCGGCCACCACCACCCGATTCAACCCCTCACCGGTGATGGCTTCCTTTATCTCTTGCAACCCCTCTGGCCGGCAAGCGTAGTCCACCTCTTGGACCAGGGCTACCTCCCCAAGCCCTAGGGCAAACCCCCTCAGTTGGCTCAGATCCACCGCTTGGGCTATCTCCTCCCCGCAGCGACAGAGGAAGAGGCCCACCCGCGGCTCCTCGTCAACCACCTCCCTCTCTGGGGGGTACTCCTTAGGAGGCTTGACCTTGATGGCCTCCCTCCCCAAGAGGGAAGCGGCGTTGGCCGCGGCGCTGGCCGCCTCAGCCACCGTCTCAGCGATATCCTTGGGCTCAGCAAAGGCGCCAGCCACAAAGATACCAGGCCGAGAGGTCTCAGTGGGGGCGAACTCGGTCGTTTGGCAGAAGCCATATTCGTTGAGAGCGATGCCCACTCGTTGTGCCAACTCCTCGGCTCCTGGCGGCGGCACAAAGCCGGTGGAGAGCACCACCAAGTCAAACTCTTCCTCCCGGGGTCGGCCATCTTCAGCCACATAAGAGAGGGAGAGGTTCTTACCCCTTGGCTCTTGCTTGACCGCTGAGACCATGCTCCGTTGATAGTTGATGCCGTATCCCTTTCTTGCCTGCTCCAAGTACCGGTCGTAACCCTTACCGAAAGTTCGCAGGTCTATATAGAAGAGAGTGATCTCGCTTTCGGGTGCCCTCTCCTCAGCCAAAATCGCCTGTTTGGTGGCGTACATACAGCAGACCGAAGAGCAGTAGCCGCGACCCTGGGAAGGATCGCGAGAGCCGACACATTGGATGAAGGCTATACGTTTGGGAGTTTGACCGTCGGAGAGACGCTGGGGAAGCCCATGCGAAGGGCTAGTGAGGCTCAACATCCGCTCGAACTGGAAGCCGGTGACCACATTGGGGTATCGACCGTAGCCGAACTCGCCTTTCAATTCCGCCGGGAAGGGTTGAAAACCAGGGGTGAGAATCACCGCCCCGACCCCCAGTTGAAGATGCTCATCTTCCATCTCTAGATCGATGGCCTCGGCCCTACAGACTTTAAGACACTTCCCGCATTCAGTGCAGGCTTCCCTATCGATAAGATAAGCGGTGGGGATGGCCTGAGGGTAGGGGCGATATATCGCCTTCCGTTTCTCTAACCCTTCCCCCAACTCGCGGGGCACCTCCACGGGACAGACCAAAGCGCAATCCCCGCACCCTGTGCACCGCTTGGGATCCACATACCTAGCCTTCTTGAGGATGGAAACGCGGAAATTGCCCGCTTCTCCTTCGAGACTTTCCACCTCGGCATAAGCCAATATCTCTATATTCGGATGCCGCTCGCATTCGATAAAGGGACAGTAGGCGGGGAGATCCGGGGACATGAAGCAGAGGCCGCAACTGTTGGTGGGGAAGGTGCGGTCCAAGAGAGGCATCGAGCCTCCCAGGGCGGGGGCACGATCCAGAAGATGGACCTCATACCCCGCCTCCGCCAGGAGGAGAGCCGCTTGCATCCCCCCCACACCGGCACCGGCGATAAGAACGGTATCCTTCTTGGTCATCTCTCCGCCTCTTGTGTCAATCGGTTAAACCCAAGGTTCGTAAGAGGGGTCGAGGGTCTATCAGATGCTTACCCCACCACTTCTTGCTCTCCTCGATCCCCAAAGCCAACCCCATAAGTTCGGTGAAATAGAATAGGGGCATCTCTTCCTGTCTCATCTCTAGGTTCATGTGGCAGAGAGGGCAGACGGTGGCCATCGCCTGGGCTCCCGCCTCCCGAGCCTTGGATACCAGTTTCGTCACCAAGATTTTGGCCAGGTCGCCGCGGGTCAAAGCGAGGTTGCCGCCGCAGCAGTCGGTGGCATAAGACCACTCTAGAGGCTCGGCCCCCAAAGTCTGAAGCAACCGGTTCAAAAGTTGAGGGTTCTCCGGATCCTCGAACTGGACAACCTCTGGCGGCCGCACCAGAACGCAACCGTAATAGGCGACAAGCCTCAGCCCTGAAAGCGGCCTCTGGATCATGTTATGGAGTCGTTCCAAGCCGATAAGGTTGCCGATCAGATCTAACGGGGAGCGCACCTCAAAGCCACCTTTATACTTGAAACCCACGACCTTCTCTATCTTCCCTCCCTTGGGGGGGTCCTCTCTGAGCACTTTTTCTGCCATCTTTAGTCGGCTGAAGCAGCCCGCGCAAGGGACTACGAGATCGCCCCCTTCCTCCTGGGCTAAGGCCAGGTTCCTGGCTGGTAGGGCTAAGGCCAGGGTCTCGTTTAGGCTATGGGCCGAGGAAGCGCCACAACAGTTCCAATCTGGAACCTCTGTCAACTCCACTCCCAGCCGTTGGAGGACGGCTCTGATAGATAGGTCGTATTCGACAGCCGTGGCATGGAGACTGCAACCAGGGTAGTAGGAAACCCGCACTAGCCACTCCTCTCAAAGATCTTTTTCACCTCGTCGCTCCCCTTGATCCGATGGGGGAGCAGAGGAATCTTCCCCTTGACGATCATCTTCACTCCTATGGGGATGTACGAGAAGAGATTCCGCGAAAGCGGCATATAGAGCGCCATCAAAGAAGCCTCATGCATCCTCCCCAGCCTCTTAACTATGGAGAGAAATAGTTTATGGAAGAGAAGCACGTTTCTCTCTTTCGTTGGAAGCCCTTCCTCCACCGTTATCTGCCTCAGAGCGTCCATGATACGGGCGATATCGATCTCATTGGGACATCTCGTTCCACAGGTCTCGCAGGAGGCACAGATCCAGATGGCGGAACTGCCAAGTACCTGCTCCTTTAACCCGAATTGGATCATCCTCAACACTCTATCCGGGCCATAATCCATAGCGAAGGCTACAGGGCAGCCAGCGGTGCATTTATGACAATGATAGCAGAGTTGAATCAACTGCCCGCTCCGCTGATTCACCTCCTGAAGAAAGGAAGGATCGACCCTCACCACCGTTTCCGAAATCTCCATAGCCAGTCTTCCTTTAGACCAGGGCCCCTATCATGGCCATCACTTGAGTGGGGGTGAAGTTGCGGAGTTGAGAGGCCTTATTGGGACAGGCCACCAGGCAAGCCCCACAACCCTGGCAGAGGACCTCTTTCACCACCGCGATCTTGGTAAGGGGATGGATCTCCCGCGCCTCGTAAGGGCAAACCTCCACACAGATGCCACAGCCGGCGCAGAGTTCCGAGTCCACCACGGCCACTATAGGGTCATGGGTTATCTTCTCTTGGGAGAAGAGGGAGAGCACTTTGGCCGCGGCAGCACTCCCCTGAGCCACCGCCTCGGGGATATCCTTAGGGGCTTGACAGGCCCCGGCCAGATAGACCCCTGGTGTGAGGCTCTCCACCGGTCGCAACTTAGGGTGGGCCTCGCTGAAGAAGCCATGCTTATCGGTGGCCACCCTTAACTTCCGGGCTAACTCGAAAGCGCCCGCGCTAGGCACCATAGGGGTAGCCAGAACCACCAGATCAGCGGCCACCTCCACCCCCTTGCCACTTAGAGTGTCTGCTCCCCAGACCATCATCTTTCCATCTTGGGGGAAGACCTTCGACACCTTGCCCCGAAGATAAAGGACTCGATGCTCCTCCATACCCCTCTGGGTAAACTCCTCATACCCCTTCCCCAAGGCTCGGATATCGATATAGAAGATGTAAGCCTGTCCCTGGGGCACCTGCATCTTATACATCATTGCCTGTTTAGCCGTGTACATGCAGCAGATCTTGGAGCAGTAGGCCACTCCCCGTTCCGGATCCCGGGAGCCCGCGCACTGAACGAAGACCACCTCCTGGGGCACTCGCCCATCGGAGGGACACCGGATCTCCCCCCCGGTGGGGCCCGTAGGCGAGAGCATCCGTTCGAACTCCAGCCCATCTATGACATCGGGATACCGCTCTCCGCCATATTCGCTCAGCCACTCCTGGGGATAAAGTTCGTAACCTGTGGCCACTACGATGGCTCCTACCTCATACTCCTCATCATTCCCTTGCCGGCGCACCTTGACCTTGAAATCGCCCAGGTAGCCGCCCAACTCCTCTACCTGGGCCCTGGTTAGAACGGTGACATGGGGGTTTCTGGTGACCGCCTCTATCTTTTCCCTCAGAAGATCCACGGTAGAGTCGAAATTCAGGTAGGTGCCCGAAAGTTGGGCCATCCGCCCTCCCACCCCCTCCTCGCGCTCCACCAAAATCACCCCATAGCCGGCGGCAGCGATATCCGAAGCCGCCTGAAGCCCGGCTATCCCTCCCCCGATGATTAGAGCCCGCCTTACAAGGGACATCGCCAGCGGAAGAAGGGGCTCATCATGGCGCACCTTCTCTACGATGGTCTCGATGATCTGGGTAGCCTTTAGAGTGGCCCGCTCTATATCGTCACGATGAACCCAACTACACTGTTCCCGGATATTGGCCACTTCACATAGATAGGGGTTGAGCCCCGCAGCCGCCACCGTGCGCCGGAAGGTGGTCTCATGCATGACGGGAGAGCAGGCGGCTACCACTACCCCATCTAGATCCCTCTCGGCTATCGCCTCTTTTATAAGGTCTTGCCCAGGGTCGGAACACACATAGAGGTAGTCGATGGAGTAGGCCACTCCTGGGTAAGAGCGCAGAGCCTCGGTGACTCGTTCCACCTCTACTGCACCGGCGATATTGTTGCCGCAATGGCAGACGAAGACCCCAACTTTCCTCATGGTGGAACCTCTGAAGCGAAGAGGGCCAACACCTTCGCCGCGGCGGCGCTCCCCTGGGCTACCGCCTCGGGGATGTCCTTGGGCCCCTGGCCAGCCCCAGCCAGGTAGATCCCCGGGGCTCCGCTCTCTATCGGCCGCACCTGGGGATGAGCCTCCTCATAAAAACCGCTCTCGCCGATCTTTATCCTCAACTTCTCTGCCAAATCCGAGGTGCCTTGGCTGGGGAGGATGGCGGTGGCCAAGACCACCAGATCCGCCGCTATCTCCACCCTCTTTCCGCTCAAAGTATCCGCCCCCCAGACCATGACCTTGCCGTTCTGGGGGAAGATCTTCGACACTTTGCCCCGAAGGTATAAAACCCCCTCCTCCATGGCCCGCTGCACGAACTCCTCGTAACCCTTGCCCCCAGCGCGGATGTCGATATAGAAGACGTAAGCCTGCCCATGGTGAACCTTGTGTTTGTAGAGGAGCGCTTGCTTGGCCGTATACATGCAACAGATCTGGGAACAGTAGGCCACTCCTCGCTCTGGGTCTCGGGAGCCGGCGCACTGGACGAAGACCACCTCTTTTGGTACCGCTCCATCAGAGGGACGGCGTATCTCGCCGGCGGTGGGTCCTGAGGCGGAAAGCAACCGCTCGAACTGAAGGCTATCGATGACATCAGGGTAATGCCCCCCACCGTACTCGCTTAGACGCTCCATAGGGTAAAGGTCGTAGCCTGTGGCCACCACGATGGCCCCTACCTGCTCTTCCCAGATCTCTTCCTTTTGTTGGAAATCGATAGCCTCTACCGGGCAGAACTTGGCGCAAGCGCCGCACTTGCCCTCCTTTTGGAAATAGACACAATGCTCCCTATCGATCACCGGCTTGTTGGGCACCGCCTGGGGTGAGAGGGCATAGATGGCCTTCCGTTTCCCTATCCCCCTCTCGAAGTCGGAGGGCACCTGCCAAAGACATTTCTCCTGGCATAGGCCGCAGCCTGTGCACCTCTCCCAGTCGACGTAGGCGGGCTTTCGCCTTACTTTAACCCTGAAGTCGCCCAAATGTCCTCCAACTTCCTCTACCTCTGAGTAGGTGGCAAGTTTTATCTTCTCATGATGGCCCACTTCCACGGTGCGGGGGGTGAGGATACATTGAGCACAATCCAAGGTGGGAAAGGTCTCCGAGAGTTGAGCCATACGGCCCCCGATGGAGGGGAGCCTCTCCACTAGGACCACCTCGTAACCGCTGTCGGCGATATCGAGGGCGGCCTGCATGCCGCTGATCCCACCTCCGATGACCATAGCCCTTCTATCACTCACTTCAAACCCTTACTAGCCAATAGAGGGCGAGGATCGACATGATGATCAGCCAGTCCGAAGGTTTCACTCTCTATACCCAGAGCGAGGCCTAGAAGTTGGGTGAAGTAAAGGACCGGTATCTGGGTGAAGCCGGGATAGTGCGCTGCCATCTCCCCCTGCCTGTAATCCAGATTGAAGTGGCACAAAGGACAACTGGTCACCACAGCCTGGGCTCCGCTAGCCAGGGCGGAGTGTAATATGGCGTAAGAGAGTTCCCTAGTCACCTCGCTAGAGTTCATCGCTAGATAGGAGCCACAACATTCGGTCTTGTGGGAGAACTCTACCACCTCACAACCGAGGCTCGCAAGAAGGTCATCTAAGATCCTTGGCTCCTCGGGATCGTCCAAGCCGATCTCCTGGAAAGGACGCAGGAGAAGACAGCCATAATATGGGGCTACTCTTAGCCCCTGGAGCCTTTTCTGCACCCGTTCAGATAATTCTTCGAACCCTATCTCCTCTCGCAGCAGTTCCAAGAGGTGGAAGACCCTAACTTCCCCCCTATATTCCTCCTCTATGAAGAGGTTGAGCTTCTCCCGCTTATCCGTCTCTTCCCTCAAGAGCCTATTGGTCCTCTTTAGGACATGGTAACAGATAGAGCAGAGGGCCACTAGAT
Source organism: Anaerolineales bacterium UBA3082 (assembly GCA_002366595.1). Lineage (GTDB taxonomy): Bacteria > Chloroflexota > Anaerolineae > UBA7937 > UBA7937 > UBA7937. Next base: position 10,855 of record DFBK01000094.1, read on the forward strand.
GATTCCCTTCCTTCTGAGCGTTGAGGAGGATGCGGGTGGGGGCCACTAAGGCCAGGAGGTTGTCAGTAGCCAAGGGGAAGGTAGCGCCACAGCAGTTCCATTGGGAGAGTTCAACGAGATCGATGCCCAAGGCTCTGGCCGAGGCTTCGCCCGAGGCGGCAAACCCTTTAGCCTTGGTAGAAAGGGTGCAGCCAGGAAAATAGAGGTACCGCATCTTCTCCGCTCAACCTAAGAGAGATACTTTCGCGAGCCGGCGATGATGGCTAACTGGGGGGCTTCGCTCAGAAAATCGGCCGGGAGAGCGGAGAGTTCTAGGCGATCACCTTCCTTACGCAACACCAGTTGCCGCAAGGCCTCCATTATCCGAGGAAGATCTACCCCTTTTGGACAGCGGGAGAGACAGGTGAGGCAGGAAGCGCAAAGCCAGATAGTTTCGGAAGTTAAGGCTTCCTCTAAGCCAAGTTGTACCAATCTTAACACCTGGCTGGGGAGGAGGTCCATAGCCATAGCCGCGGGGCAACCAGCGGAGCACTTACCGCATTGATTGCAGGCCAAGATCTCCTGCCCGCTGATCTCTTCCACCCTCTTTACGAACTCGCCCCTCGTTTCCCTGATCGAAAGCCTGACCCTCATCACCCTTCGCCTTCTCTTTTAGATTCTACACCCTTTGCCAGGACAAAGGAAAGCGCTCTCAATCATCTAAGCCACAATTTAGGAGTAACTTACTCTAATTATACCATAATTATCTCCGAAGGTAAAATATCCCCTTCGGAGAGGAGCGAAAGCCACTATACAACAGTTGATTCTCCTTGTCAAGGAACCGAATTGACTGGTCGCGTTACATTGGTTCAGGATTTTCCGGGAGCATCTACCTTCGGGAGTGCTCACCTTTCCCTCTATCCTCTGTGTCTCAGTTCATAACCTTCCCTGGCCTTTCTCCTTCGCTCTTGGCTTCTGCCAATTTGCGTGCTAGGCTTCTTATGTGGTCCTTAGAGGCCATGGGTGCTCACCTCCTGTGTGTCTGGGCTTCTCGAACAATACCTAGGATACCACATCAGGATTTGGTGAGCACTCTCTTATCCTGAAAATCCTGACTATTTAATACGCTATTACAGATGAGACTATTGAAAAATTGGACAAATCCTTTGTCATCGTCAATCCCTCCCCCCAAACGGCTAAAAATTAATTGCCGGGAAAGACCAGATTTCTCTTTCCCACTATGCCATGGGCTGCTCCTCCTTTTTCCTCCGCATACCCATAGGAAAGAGGAGGGGTCGAATTCGACCCCTCCTCTTAACAGAATATTGAAATTAGGCCCCTTCTTTGATCTCTACCGGCTTTCCTCTCAGAAAGCCAATGCCGGAATAGATGAAATATATGGCCAAGGCCACCAAGATGAGGCCACAAACCACTAGCACCCCTCGATAGAACGATAGGCTCAAGAACCCTCTCCCGGAAGCGGTGAGGAAGGCCAAGAGGCTATTCCAACTTAGGTCAGAGAGGATATGGCCTGAGAAGAAGGCCCCCAAGCCAGGCAGGCCTCTACGCAGGGCCAAAACGACATAACTAGCCCCCACGCTAGCCCACCAAACCACCCAGTAGGGGTTGGATATAGTGGCCAGAACCCCGGCCCCCACAGAGCCGAAAGCATCGACGCCCATCTCCCCAAGCTCCAACTCCAAGGCGATCCCTACCCAACCGCTCCTAGCGATATCGAAGCCCATCCAGAGGAGGAAACCCCCTCCTAAAAGCCCAATCAGTCCTGCTACCAGGCTACGCTTGAATACCTTCTCTAAACCCATAGCCAGCGCGGCTACAGCGGCTACCTCCGCCATAGCGTGTCCGGCGGTCACCAAGGGCCCAGCCCAGAAACCGTGGCGGGCGCTCTGGCTGATGGTTACCATAGAAACAGGGCCCGGCATTAGGGCCCCGGAGAAACCAACGATTAACGAAGTCACAAAAAGGGCAAGCAAGGCTCTCACTTCTTATATCGGTATACGATGCGACCCCGGGTCAGGTCGTAGGGAGAGAGTTCCACCAATACCCGATCCCCCAAAAGGATACGGATATAATACATCCTCATCCGACCCGAGATATGAGCCAACACCTCGTGGCCGCTGTCCAACTGCACCCGGAACATGGTGTTGGGCAGCGCCTCCACTACCGTGCCTTCGGCCTCGATCTTCTCCTTCTTGCTGGTCTTCTGCCGCTGTTTACGGGCCATATACCACCTTTTCTGACTATATATCCTTTGGTGATTCCTCCCTTATGAGCACTTTGCGGGAGCGGCCACCCGATTCCATGGGCCCCACGATGCCTGCCTCCTCCAGTTGCTCTATGAGTCGTGCCGCCCGAGGGTATCCGATCCTCAGGCGTCGCTGCAAAAAGGAAGCCGAGGCTCGCTTATGCCGCATCACCAGGGCTTTAGCCTCCTCGAAGAGGGGATCGTATCTTTTCGCCTCTCCCTCTGCCTCTACCTCGCTCTCCCAAGGGATCACCTCTTGCTCAGCAGAGAGGCCGACTTCCCGCTGCCAAAAAGCGACCACTCTAGCGATCTCCTCATCGGAGATGAAACAGCCCTGAAGCCGTACCGGGCTCGATGAATCGGGAGCCATATAGAGCATATCGCCCCGCCCGAGAAGGGTCTCCGCTCCGGCGGTATCGAGAACCACTCGGGAATCTACCTGAGAGGAGACGGCGAAACATATGCGAGCCGGGAAGTTGGCCTTGATGAGGCCGGTAACCACATCCACTGAGGGGCGCTGGGTAGCGATGATGAGATGTATCCCCGTGGCTCGGGAGAGTTGGGCCAAGCGACAGATGAGACGTTCGATCTCATCTGGAGCCACCATCATCAGATCAGCCAACTCGTCGATGGCCACCACGATGTAAGGCAGAGGTTCTTCGCCTCGCTCCTCACACAGGGAGTTATAATGGTCGATGTTACGAATGCCTGCTTTAGCGAACTCTTGGTACCGTCTGTCCATCTCCTTCATCACCCCACGCAAGGCGAAACCTGCCTTTTGGACCTCTCTAACCACCGGCTTGGCCAGATGGGGCAAACCATTAAAATGAACGAGTTCTACCATCTTGGGGTCAATGAGAAGAAATCTTAGTCGAGCAGGGGAGTTCTGAAAGAGGAGACAAGTAAGGATAGAACTGAGACAGACACTCTTTCCCGAACCGGTGGCCCCGGCGATGAGGAGATGGGGCATGAGAGCCAAATCGGCGAGCACCGGCTGGCCGGAGACATCCCGACCCAGGGCGATGGTCAAGGGAGAACTCTCCTTTGCTTTCTGGAACGCCTCTAATTCCATCACCCCCCGCAGGGCCACCAACGAAACCTCACTATTCGGTACCTCAATCCCCACCACCGAACGGCCAGGAACGGGGGCCTCGATCCGTATAGGAGCGCTGGCTAAGGCTAAGGCCAAATCTTTGTCTAAGGAGGTGATCTTGCTGACCCTGACTTTCCTCTGCCTCTCCCCCTCCCTTCGACCGTCTATATATCCAGGCTCCACGCCGAACTGGGTGACGGTAGGGCCCTGCCTTATGGATACCACCTTGGCAGGCACCCCAAAACTAGCCAAGGTCTCCTCAATGATATGCGCTTTTCGCTCCACATCCGCCTCGCTGGCGGCGGGATATAGGCTCTCGTTCAGAAGATCGAGAGGGGGGAGCCTTTTATCTTTTGGTCTTGGTGGGGGGGCTTTTTCGGTTGGGAGTTTAGTTTGTACGGGGATACTCTCAGGCTTCGCGGGCGGCACGATTCTGGACGGGGCAGAAGGGCTCTTTTTTGGCGGGGCCTCGATTCCTTCGGATGCTGCCTGCCCCGGTACTTGCCAGGCCGGGGAGGCATCCTCAGGATGCCGAACGCGCTTCTTGGGGCGCGGGACAACTCCACGGCGAAAGAGAGAGGAGAGGGTTTGAGCGACTATCTGGGCTCCTCGTCTCATCTCCTCAGCCTTTACCTGAGCGACGAGGAACAACCCCATCCCTCCTACAATGAGAAGCGCTAAACCGCTCCCCAGCCTTCCCAAAGCAAGAGCAAAGGCCCTACTTATGGCCCAACCTAGATAGCCCCCCCCGCCTCCCTCCCCAGCCAAAGCCCAGGGGTCAAGGGCAGGGGAGAGAAGGTGGAGCAGGGCTAAAAAGGCTAAGAAGAGGATGACTACACCCCAGAGCCGCTCTTTTTGCTCTCCCCACCACTTCCTACGGCGTAGGAAAAGGAGAAACCCTCCACCTATAAGCCCCCCGCTGGCGAGGTAAGCCCCCCAACCGAAGGCTCGGCGTAGGAGGAGAGCCCCCCTATCGCTTATCCAACCCCCTCGGCCAAAGGGGGGTAAACTGAGAAAGGCGAATACCCCGACGACTATGGCCACAAGCCCTACCCCCTCCCAACGCCAAAGGCGATTGGTCTTTCGGGGCTTCCGTCGGGGTCGCCCTGGAGAGCGTTTCCGAGTCATATCTACCTAAAGTATCCCTGCGGGAAAAGTACCATGGTGGCAAAAGGCCAATAACCTGGCCTCTTGCTACTACCTACGCCCTTCTAGTCGCCTTTGCTTCTTCCTCATCTTGCGGAGAGCGCGTTTCCGCTCCTTGCGGCGCAACTCACCTTTGGAGACAAACCATCTCTTTTCGCGACAAGTGCTAAGGATCCTCGCCGCCGCCACTTCCTTCCGGAACCGTCTCAAGAGTTCCTCTTGCGACTCGCCAGGCCTCAAATTCACTGTGGCCACTACATACCTCACCTCCTCCCCAATAAGATCTATGCCTGTCTTAGGCTAAGCCCCATCCGTCTCCGGTCGGGATCGATATTCAAGATGCGCGCCTTCACCACATCCCCTTCTTGGACCACGTTGTGGGGGTGCAAGAAGTTCCCTTCTGCTAACTCGGAGATGTGAATCAGACCCTCTAACCCTTCTTCAACACGCACAAAGGCGCCAAAATCGACTACGTTAGTTACGGTCCCTTCCACAATCTGTCCCACCTCGTATTTCTCAGCGGCAAGGGACCAAGGATCCGGCTCTAGACGCTTGAGACTTAGGGCTACCCTCTTACGCTCCCGGTCCACATCAAGGATATAGACATCTGTCTCCTGGCCCACCTCCAAAACTTCTCTAGGGTGCTCCACGTGACGCCAAGAGAGTTCGGAGATATGAAGCAGCCCATCGAAGCCGCCCAGATCCACAAAGGCACCGAAATCGCACAGCCTGGTCACCTGGCCCCGTCGTACCTCTCCTGGGGTGAGGTTCTCCAGAAGCCTCTGAGGGTCCTCAGTCCATCCCAGTGCCCTTTGAGAGAGGACGAGGCGTCCCCTTTCAGGCTCTACCTCGATGATCTTCAGCCTAAGGGGTTGGCCTACACGAAGAGCCAACTCCTCCCGCAACTCTTCTTCTTTCAGGCCGCTGGGGAGGCCATCTAGATGGGAAACGGGGACGAAGCCCGTGATCCCTTTCCAATCCACCAGGAGCCCTCCACGATTGCACCCCTTCACCTGAAGTTCTAGGATCTCTCCCTTAGAGAGGCTCTCCTCAGCGGCTCGCCAAGCCTCCTCATCCATTCCTTGAAGGGTCTCCGCCTCTTCTACAACCTCCTCCCCCAAGGATGCCACCTGTTCCACCTCTTCCAGAAGCGATTCCCAGTAGGCTTCGTCGAGATCTTCCTTTCCTGAGGCTCTTAAATCCTGCATACTTAATCTCCCCAAAAACACCAAAAAATCTCGGTCTTTCCCCCGACTACCAGGGCCGCCGCCGAGACCCCTGATACCTCTCTCCTGAGGGGAATCGTAAAGGGCAATGACCACTGAGCCCACTACCGCCAGCCATCACCCCTAGGAGCGAACACCCATCCCGCACCTCCATCAGCAAGAGGCACGCATCTCGCGCTAGGAGATAGACCTACACACCTGCGATTATATTCTACCAAGAAATTATTGTCAAGTGCAAATAGTACTTGGGCCAACACATCGTTACCAGGTATTTGAGCGCATAATGATGGCCTGTATTCTACCTTCGATTGCAACCCTTCGGTAGGTATTTTGTAAATACTTCCAATGGTGTTTTGCCCCCTAGCCGTTTCCGTGGTCTGTTGTTGAGCTTCCACTCAACGTCTCTGATGTCTTCATCTAGTATTGTAGCAAAATCAGCCCCCTTCGGGAAATAGTAGCGAATCCACATGTTGGCAAGTGGGCATAGATTTTCTTTTGAGCTCGTAGTGATTCGTCAGCGGTTAAGCTGTTCATCTTCTCGATACGGATGACACTCGTGTAGCGTTCATACGCGGTATGTAATCCGTTCGTTCTTCCTTTCCCAACGAGGGTGTCTCCCTCCCCGTGGCCAATCTCGGTGCGGTTGGTAATATATACTGGTCGCTGGTGAATGGACACTCTATCAGGTATTCTCACGCGATGAACCGACCGTCCGGTTTTCTTTTTGCGTTTCTTTTGTTTTTCCGTGGGACAGGTACTCATACAGATGCTTGTTTCTGTTGTCTGGACGGTGAATGTAGCGATAAATGGTTTCTTGACAGATGTGCCAGTGAGGATCATTCGGGAGTTCAAGCTTGAGTCTTCCGCTGATTTGTTCTGGACTCCACCCCTCTTTCAGTTTATCCGTGACAAATTCATAGATGTCCTTGTTTTTCAGCGGGTGTTTTGCCTGCCATGCGTTCTGTTCTCTCCTCTCAAAATTACTTTGCGCATGGAGGAGTTCGTAATAAATTCTCTCCCATGCATTCCTCTTCAACTCTCCCCCAATTGTTGATGGATGACGTCCAAGACGCCTCGCACACTCTTTGTTGGAACCCCCTTCTGCTTTCCAGCGAGCAAGTTGCATTTGTTCTGTTTGGTTGAGTTTTGAATGATAGTCCCCCATAGTGGTCTGATTCTAACAGACGCCTTATGGGGGTTGCGATCGTTTGTAGAACTTGCGTCAGCCTCCCTATGGAGGGGCAAAGTCATGGACGGAAATTCGTGGTATAATTTGACCATGGCGAGGACTGGCTAGACCGCCGTAGGGAGCCTTGTTCTAAAGAGAACCAGTCCTCTATCTTTTGAGGGTAGAGATGATCTCCAGGATCAAGAATACGATAGCCGAATACCCCTTTCAGTTCTGGGTGCTCTTCTGTGGCCGGTTCATCGGCTCCGCTGGGGGTAGCCTGGCCTGGCCCTTCATAACCATTTATCTCCGCCAGAGGCTGAATATCCCCCTTACCACCGTGGGGTTGCTCCTCGCCATCTCTTCTGGGGTGGGTCTCTTCTCCCAGGCGGTCTGGGGCCCGGTGGTGGATAGGTTCGGGCGCAAACCAGCCATGGTCGCAGGCCTATTGAACGAGATTGTGGTGATGATGGGTTTCGCCCTCTTGGGCTCGCTGGAGGCCTACGCCGTGCTCATCGCCCTTAGTGGCCTCATCGATCCCGCCTCTCGCATCGGTTCCCAGGCCATGACTGCCGATCTTGTCGAGGCCGACAAGCGGGCTGGGGCCTACGCCCTTTTGAGGATGATCTCCAACGTGGGAGTGGCCATAGGGCCGGCGGTAGGGGGCTTCTTGGCAGCCACCTCTTACTTCCTTTCCTTTAGCATCGCAGCAGCGACCGCCAGCATTGTTCTCCTTTTGACCATCTTTTTAGTCAAGGAGACGAAGCCGGAACTGCCCGAGGCGAAAGAGGAGGCCTACCAACCGGTCGGTGGCTATGGATATATCCTCCGCGACCTCTATTTCCTGGCCTTCTGTGGGGCTTCCATCCTGCTGCAGATGGCCTACCAGCCTTTCATGCAGATTCTGCCGGTCTACATGAAGGAGGGTTTCGGCATAGCGGAAAGTGGCTTTGGCATGATAATGGCCACTAACGCCCTTATGGTGGTCTTCTTCCAATTTGCCGTAACCAGGGTCACGGAGAGGCATCCTGAAACCTATGTTATGGCCGCGGGCGCCTTCTTCACCGGCCTGGGGGCTCTGGTCGCTGCCCTCTCCAACAACTTTGGGCTATTCCTCTTGGCTATGATCATCCTCACCATCGGCGAGTTGATCTGGGCTCCCACCTCTATCGCCTTCGTGGCCAAACTCGCCCCTATCGACATGCGAGGTAGGTATATGGGTGTCTATGGGGTAGCGCGCGGTATAGCCTGGGGCATCGGCCCCATCACTAGTGGATACCTCTACGACAATATCGCCCCTGTCTCTGTTTGGTATCTAGCCCTACTCTTGGGGATGGTGTGTACCTTGACTTTTGGCTTCATCGGCAAGATGGCTCCGCTGGCGCGCCAGCCCAGCCTGGCAATAGACCCTCAAGATGAGATAACGGAGTAAGGCATATTCAACCCGATGGTGAGAGCCCCCTACCGAGGGGGTTCCCCCTTGCCTGCTCGATTCTTCGATATAAGGGTATGTAATCGAAGGGAAGTCTAGGAAGGAGGGTATATGAGCCTGACTGGAATACCTCTGCTTCTGACCTATAAATGTAACACCGAGGAGTGCGACCACTGTTTCGTCTGGGGGAGCCCCTTCCTGGAGGGGACGATGACCTTGGAAGGGATAGGGGCTATTTATGAGGGGGCTAAGGAGTTGGGCACGGTGGAGCACGTATATTTTGAAGGAGGGGAGCCGTTCCTCTATTACCCTGTCATGTTAAGAGCGATGAAGGAGGCGCGAGCCTTGGGTTTCGAATGTGGCATCGTCACCAACGGCTATTGGATAACGGCTCTCGATGATACGGTGGAGTGGCTGCGACCTATCGCCGAGATAGGGGTGATGGGCCTTTCTATCTCCAGCGACCTCTTCCATGGGGAGGAGGAACCGGAGAGGCGAAAGGTCAAGGTTGTCGAGGAAGGGGCCAGACAACTGGGGCTCCCCGCCAATATCATCACCATCGAGGAGCCCTGCGTGGAAGAGGCCCTTGGTGAGAAAGGGGAGCCCATCGTGGGGGCTCAGTCTGTTTCCGGGGCCGGGCGGTGGCTAAACTGCTGAAGGGTTTGCCCCGTCGCCCTTGGCAAGAGTTGAATGAGTGTCCCTACCAAAGGTTAGATGATCCTGGGCGGGTCCATATCGACTACCCGGGGTATGTGCACCTCTGTCAGGGGCTGACTATCGGCAACGCCTTAGAGAAACCTTTGGCCCAAGTGATGAGCGAGTATGACCCGACCTCGCACCCCATGGTGGGGCCGCTTCTTTCTGGTGGGCCGGCGGCCCTGGTCGAAAGATATAGCCTGCCCCACGAGGAGGGGTATGTGGAGGCTTGCCACCTCTGCTATGTGGCCCGCAAGATGCTCCGTCCCTGGTTCCCGGAAGCCCTCGGCCCAGGGCAGATGTACGGTGAAGGGCTAGAGTAAGAGGGAGGGAAGATAGCCATGGTTCTGGGTTTGGTGGGTTCAGCCCGCGTCTGGGGCAACTCAGAGATAGTGGTGCGGGAGGCCCTCTTGGGGGCTCAAGAGGAGGGCGCACAGATAGAGATGCTCCGCCTCACCGATCTTTTTATTAAACCCTGTAACGGCTGCCTCCGCTGCGCCATCAGGGAGGAAGCCTGCCCCTTGGACGACGGTATGGAGTGGTTCCTGGCCCAGGTGGGGGGCGCCGATGCTTTGATCCTGGCCGCGCCTACCTACCTCTTTGGCCCGGCGGCCATCACCAAATTGCTCCTGGATCGGCTCCTGATGT
>DFBK01000035.1 GCA_002366595.1 Anaerolineales bacterium UBA3082
CCTAGAGCAGATCCCCCTTCATCTCCAACAGGCTACCATAGCCATCGAGGACAAAGATTTCTACCAAAACCCGGGGATAGATCTCCGAGGCCTCGGTCGGGCTGCCGTGGGGAACTTAACCGGTGTAGTCTGCCAAATGGAGGGCGCCGCATCATTGTGCGGTGCGCTGGAATCGGCTTTACCGAAGGCCATTGGAACGAGTTTTTACTACCGAGGAGGGGGGAGTTCCATTACCCAACAACTGGTGAAGAACGTCCTCATCCCCCCGGAGGAGAGAACTCAAAGGACTATGGCCCGAAAGATAAAAGAGGCGATATTGGCCCTAGAGATCACTCGCCGATACGATAAGGACCGCATCCTGGAATGGTACCTGAATAACTCCTGCTATGGGAATCTGGCCTACGGGGTGGAAGCGGCCGCCGAAGCCTACTTCGGGAAGCATGTCCAGGATCTGACGCTGGCAGAATCGGCGATGCTAGCCGCCCTTCCCCAGGCTCCTAGTGCCAACTCCCCTCTTGACCATCCAGAACGAGCCCAGGAGAGGCAACATCTGGTACTAGATGCTATGTACCGTGAGGGGTATATCACCTATGAGGAGATAGTGGCCGCCAAAGCAGAAGAGTTGCATTACGCCTCCCAGAGGTTCGATATAGAGGCTCCTCATTTCGTGATGTATGTACGCCAACTCCTGGAAGAGAGGTATGGTCCGGAGGTAGTCTACGCGGGCGGTTTGCGGGTCTATACGACCATAGATCTGAAGATGATGGAAGTAGCCCAGCGGATCGCCAACGAGCATGTCGCCAAACTCCAGGAAGAGGGTCGAAATGTAACCAACGCCGGGTTGGTGACCATAAAGCCCTCCACGGGGGAGATCTTGGCCATGCTGGGGAGCCTCGACTACTTCGACCCCGATATAGATGGGCAGGTGAACACCACCCTAGCCTCTCGGCAGCCGGGTTCCTCTTTCAAGGTCTTCACCTACTCTACGGCCTTCATGCAGGGCTATACCCCGGCTACCATGATCATGGATGTGCGCACCACCTTCGATGACTATCCCAACCCTCCATACACCCCGGAGAACTACGACCGCAAATACCATGGCTCCTTGCGGATACGCCAGGCCTTGGCTCGCTCCGTGAACATCCCAGCGGTGAAGGTACTCCATATGGTGGGGGTGAAGAACGTCATCGCCACCGCTCATCGCCTGGGCATCAACACCTTGACCAAGGATTACTACGGGTTGAGCCTCACCTTGGGGGGTGGCGAGGTGCGTCTCTTGGATATGACCTACGCCTACGGGGTCCTGGCCAATGGAGGGGTGATGGCTGGGCGGCCGGTCTCCCCAGAGGAGTACCGGCCCGGCTACAGGGAGTTAGACCCGGTAGCCATCCTGCGAGTGGAGGATGCGCAAGGGAACGTATTGGAGGAGTATCTGGCTCCCGAGACGAGAGAGGTCCTGGACCCCAAAGTGGCCTATCTCATGACCAGCATCTTCTCGGACAACGCGTCGCGAACCCCCGCCTTCGGAGCCAACAGCGCACTCGTTCTTAGCCGACCAGCAGCGGCCAAGACGGGAACCACTGATGACTTTCGTGACGCCTGGACCATCGGCTATACGCCCCAATTGGTGACCGGCGTCTGGGTAGGGAACTCCGATAACCAACCCATGAAGCACGTTCCCGGCTCCTTGGGCGGCGGACCTATCTGGCACGGTTACATGGAGGAGATCCTAGCCTCCTACCCGGTGGAGGGCTTCATCGAGCCACCAGGGTTGGAGCATCTGGTAGTGGACGCCACCTCTGGGCTTCTCCCCACCGAGTATTCCCCTAGCACGGTAGAGGAGATATTCCTCCCCGGCACAGCGCCCACCACCTATGATAATGTGCATCAAGCCTTCCGCATCGATCCAGAATCGGGCAAGTTGGCCACCGTCTATTGTCCCTCTGTGGAGGAAAGGGTCTATGAGATCTACCCTCCGGAGGCGGCCGATTGGGTGCGGGAAAACGAGATCCCCCAGCCGCCTACCGACTATTGCGACCTCCACGGGCCAGGCCCGGCTACGGGAGATGTGGCTATCACGGAGCCTCGCCCCTACGCCTACGCTCATGGGCAGGTGCCCATCGAAGGGAACGCACGGGGGCCCAGGTTCCGCCTCTACCGGCTGGAATACGGCGAGGGCCTGAACCCTTCATCCTGGGTCCGGATCGGCGGGGACCATCATAACCAAGTTGACCACGGACTCCTAGAGATGTGGGATGCCAGCGGTTTGAACGGCCTCTACACCTTGCAACTTACCGTAGTCCGAAATGATGATAGTTACGAGCAGGCCTCCATTCAGGTCACGGTGGATAACACCCCTCCCGAGGTGGAAATCACCTATCCCCCAGATGGCGCCCTCTATGTGATGGAAGACGATGAGTGGGTGAGCATCCAGGCGGAAGCGCGGGATAACTTCTCCATAGAGAGGGTAGAGTTCTACCTAGACGATAACCTACTCAGTTACGACACGGTGAGTCCCTATAACCAGAAGTGGACCATCACCATGGGGTCCGCCCTTACGGAGACCCACACCATCCATGTGGTGGCCATCGATGCGGCAGGGAATCGCACGGAGAGCGAGAAGGTCAAGATCAATGTCATCCCCAAGAAAGAAGAGCGACTAAAAGAGTCCCTTTAGAGGGGTAGGGAACGGGAGAGGTTCTTGTGAAGATCCTAGCCACCAACGATGACGGCATCGACGCTCCCGGCCTTCGGGCCTTGGCCGTAGCCTTGCGAGAGGTGGGGGAAGTAGTAGTGGTGGCCCCCGACCATAACTGGTCGGCCGCGGGCCTCACCAAAACGATGCATAAGCCGCTGCGGATAGGCAAGGTTCGCTTCCCCGATGGCTCCACAGCCTATACCACCAACGGAGCCCCCTCCGATTGCGTGGCTCTGGCCCTTTTAGGGATACTGCCCCAGCCTCCGGATCTAGTGGTCTCCGGGATCAACTTGGGGGCTAACATGGCCAATGACATCCTCTATTCCGGGACGGTGGCCGCGGCTATGGAAGGGGTAATCTCCGGCATCGCCTCTCTAGCCGTCTCCCTGGATACCCTCGGAGAGGAAGCGGATTTCACCTATGCAGCCCAGTTCACGGCCCGGCTGGTGCGCCAAATGGGAGAGAGGGGCCTACCTCTAGGGATCCTCCTCAACCTCAACGTGCCTTACCTCCCCCCCTCAGAGATAGCCGGGGTGGAGATCACCCGCCTGGGGAGAAGGCTATACAAGGACGCCCTTGTAGAGCGACGGGATCCAAGAGGGCGCAGTTACTACTGGATCGGCGGGGAGAGGCCAGGAGGAGTGGCTGAAGAGGGGACCGATATCTGGGCTCTAGCCAATAAGCGGATATCGATCACCCCCCTGCAACTAGATATGACCGATCACTCCCTTATCGCTGAACTCAAAAAGTGGGAGATCAAGACTAAATAGATGGACTTCTGGGAAGTTATCGAAAGAAGATATAGCCTCCGCGATTTCGATCCCTCCCGAGATGTGGCTCCCGAAGATGTGGAGAAGATCCTGCGGGCGGCGATTAGGGCTCCCTCGGCGGGGAACCTACAATCCTGGTTCTTCGTGGTGGTGAGGGAGGAGGAGAAAAAGGAGGCGTTGGCTCGGGCTGCGTTGGAGCAGCGCTTCATCACCCAGGCTCCGGTGGTAGTGGTCGTCTGTGCCGACCCAGACCGCTCGGCTACGCGGTACGGTGGGCGAGGGGTGAACCTATACTGCCTCCAGGATACCGCTGCGGCCACGGAGAACCTGTTGCTCGCCGCGGTAGCCTTAGGGCTGGGAGGTTGCTGGGTAGGAGCCTTCCACGAAGAGGAGGCCGCGCGAGCCCTGAACCTCCCCTCCCATCTCCGGCCAGTAGCCATCGTACCCTTGGGATACCCAACCCGGCCTCGGACGGGCAGAGCGCCTCGGCGCGACCTGAAAGAGGTGCAAAAGACGATTTAACGCCTGGACAAAAGCCTCGGCGGTCATGCCCCAGGGATTGTTTTAGGAGGTTCACAGAAAGGAGAAAAGTGGCCCAGACCAAGTACGCTTTCTTCGAAGGTCAGATCGTGCCCATCGAGAGGGCCAAGGTGAGCATCATGACTCACGCCTTCAATTATGGCACCGGTTGTTTCGAGGGGATACGTGCCTATTGGAACAACGAAGAGGAGGAACTATACCTCCTCAAAATGCGAGAGCATTACCAGCGGCTCCACCGTTCCTGTCATATCCTCCTCATCTCCCTATCCTACGAGGTGGATACCCTTTGCGACATCACCCTCGAACTCTTGCGCAAGGAGGGATTTCGCCAGGACACCTACATTCGGCCCCTGGCTTATAAGAGCGCTGAGGAGATCAGCGTGAGGCTACATGACCTAGAGGATGGCTTCGCCATCTTCGCTACCCCCTTCGGCAAATATATCGAGAGCGAGGAGGGAGCCAAGGTCGGGGTCTCCTCCTGGCGACGGATAAGCGACAACGCCATCCCCGCACGAGCCAAGATCACCGGCTCCTATATCAACTCCGCCCTCATCAAGACCGATATCGTGATGAAAGGTTTCGATGAGGCCATCGTCCTGACCCAGGACGGCCACATCTCCGAGGGGAGTGCGGAGAACCTCTTCATCGTCCGAGAGGGGAAACTGATCACCTCGCCCATAACAGAAGATATCTTAGAGGGGATAACCCGCGCGGCGCTGATGGAATTGGCCCGAAACGAACTGGGGATAGAGGTGGTAGAGAGGCGCATAGATAGGAGCGAACTATATGTGGCGGAGGAGGCTTTCTTCTGCGGCACGGGCGTCCAGATCGCAGCCATCGCCTCCATAGACCATCGCACAGTGGGCACGGGAGAGATAGGCCCCATCGTAAGGCGACTGCGCGACCTCTATTTTGAGATCGCCCGGGGCAAGAACAAGAAGTACGCCCCCTGGGTGACCCCGGTCTATGCCGGAGCGAGGCGAAAGAAACTGGCCGCCACTTAGATGACGGTTTCGTAATTGTAGGGGCGGGGCTTGCCTGTCCTGAGCGCAGCGAAGGGCCCCCGCCCGTTCTCATTCTCTACATCCCCGGCAACCGCTCCTTCTTCTCCCCTCTCACCCTGCCGCGGAAGAGGTGGACGAGCAACGTGCGCCTCTCCGTCTCCATTCCCATTAACCGGCGCATCACCGCCGCAATGTGGTTAATCTATTGGCTGCGACCCTCTTGCGTTTCTCTTTTCATTCTACGCCGCTTCAGCCAATTCCCATAGGATCTTCCTGCTCGGGCAACGTAGTCCGGTATCTTCTCAATCTTGTTGACCATCAAGTCCACCAAATCCTCAGAGTAGAGATGAGTTCCCGTCGGTTCGACCAAGTAGTGATATTCGGAGCAGCGAGGCTTCTTTATTTTCAATTTGTGCAGAATGGCCTGGAGGTCGTATTGATTGAAGGTGTACGACTCACCTAGCCTAGCGCTTAAGGTAGCCAATAGCTGCCCGAACCGATAGGGATGCGTACGGCTTATGTCCTTCGGTACCTCAATGAACCGCGCCACCGGCCCTCCCTTCTCTTCCAGCGACATGATGATGTCCGCGTTCTTAGGCTTCTTCGTCAGCACCAACCGATAGATAATAGGAATACCGAATCTGCGATCATTCATGGCAGTAATTGCATCATCAACAGATTTGCTCTTCGCGATTATGAACTCGAGTACCTCCTTCCCGTATCTCTTCTGAACTGCAATGGGATCAATCTCTTTCACATCGAACACTAGGCTCAACATCGAAGGAGAGGCTCTATCTGTGAGAGAAAGGCCGAACCACTCCCGGAGTTTGGTGGCATAGTTTATCACGCCCGCCTGAAACATTCCTCCATACACGACCTCAAGCTCCGGAATTACCAGATGGATGGCATAATCTCGAAGAGCGGTGATTTCTTCGATATTCCGTCTAATTGGATCGTTTTCTTTAGGAAACACCTTTTTCAGAGCATCTTTCAGCGATATTGAACGTCTGGGTTTCCGCCTCTTCTTCCTGTAGAATATGCTCCTGTCTTTCTTTGTGTCCTCTATTATCTTGGCCTTGAGGAGGAGTTCCCAGGCATTCGTGAAGAGAAAGCAGAATCCCTCCACACGATATCGAATCGTGGGCCTATTATAGAGATCAAGAGCCAGTAAGTACGCCTCTTGGCTTCTTTCCAGCAGTCGCTTGGACAACCTGTGCATGTGAACTCATCTAACCTGAATGATACATTGTCCTGGCAGCTGACTACTTCCCGTAGACTGCTCTTCCAACTGCGGCCGCGGATGACGTGTCTAGGCCAACCGAAGTGTCCGAAGATGCTCGGACAAGCGGAAAGCAACCACCCCCTCTATTAGGTCAGCTCCCCGGATTTTTGGCGCCAACTACCGATTTCGCTTGCGCTCAATCGACTATCCTAGTATTCAGGTTGTCTTGGGGACGGTTATCGGTGAAGAAAGCAGTGTACATCGCTCAGTCGACACAACAGTCGTATCCTCAAACGGGAAGGAGTCTATGTACTCTTCACAGCATGGTGGCTTATGGTGGTAGATGAGCGCAGCCTCGGCCCGCTCGCGATCTGGGCTTGTTACGGCTGCATATGAGAAGCATATTTCTGAGCCTCTTGGCACATACTCACGCCACTTAGGCCACTTCTCATGATTTGCAATCCGATCACAAACATCTTCTGCTTCTCCAATGTAGATCAATTTGTGCAAGATCACTTTGTCCCGCGACTCATCGTATCGGCAGACGTAGACCAGATATATCCCAGACCTTGCGGGAACGCTTCCCTTATCTTCTTCACGCCAGTAGCCCTCGAACTCCAGATTAATCGTTTTAGCCATGCCTTGTTCCTCCTTTCTCGAAATCCCGACCGCCCCCTGAGCCTCTTCGCCCAAGGCGGCTGCTCACGGTTCCTGTCAGTCGCGTTCCAAACACAAAGCCGACCCCGTCCCGCCGCCCCGGGAATACAGTCGGCCTCACCTTCACACTACCACCTCCCACAACGCGCTATTGCGACGATGCTGCGATGTGGGCCTTTTTTGGGATCTTGCATCCTATTCTACCATAGCTACCGGGAGAGGTCAATGGCCCTACAACGCCAAGAGCCTCCTTTGCTCTATTGCGAAAGCGGCAGGAGATCAGGGTTTAGAGACGCCATTGCTTCACTTCCCCATCCACTTGTGCTATACTTTTGTGGCGAGCACGAAGGGTTGCTCTTGCTTATTTGTATTCCATATTTCTTGAGATACGCCCGGCCAGGAAGGAGGCGGAGTTAATGGCCGTGGGTGAGATAGAGGATTTGCCGTTTTGATGGTTTGCTTTGCGTGTTGACATAAACAGAGTCTTGCTTTAGAATGAAGGCGTGGGCGGATAGCTCAGTGGGGAGAGCGCTTCCCTTACAAGGAAGAGGTCACAGGTTCGAGCCCTGTTCCGCCCATTTTGGTAGCGTCGCAGTAACTTGCGACGCTACAACAACTGATGAGGCTTTCTGACTCGGCCAAGAGGAGATCACTTGAGGGAGAAGACAGGTTGGCGGAGATAGCCTCGGAGAACGATCTGGTTCTCCTATTGGGGAAGGATGGGAAGCGGTTCATCGTCCGCCTTAAGAGGGGAGAGGAGTTTCATTCTCATCGAGGGCGGATCTTGCACGACGACCTCATCGGCCAGCCTTGGGGAGGGGAGGTGGTCTCTCATCTGCGATACCCGTTTTGGGTGCTGGAACCCTCTATCCATGACCTGATCATGGATGCCAAGCGACGCACCCAGATCGTCTACCCCAAGGAATCGGGCTATATCCTCCTCAAGATGAACATACGCTCTGGCTCCCGAGTGATAGAGGCGGGCACCGGAAGCGGCGCTCTCACCATCACCTTGGCCCAGGCGGTGGCCCCGGAGGGGCGGGTCTACTCCTACGAGGAGCGGGAAGACATGCGAATCCTGGCGGAGAGGAACTTGGCCCGAGTGGGGCTTTTGGATTACGTGGAACTGAAACAGCGGGATATCGCTGAGGGGTTCGACGAGCGCGATGTGGATGCCCTATTCCTTGATGTGAGGAGTCCTCATCACTACCTCCTCCAAGCCCGGGAAGCCCTCAAGCCAGGAGGTTTCATCGGGGCGGTGGTGCCCACCGCTAATCAGGTCTCAAACCTCTTAAGAGGGCTCGAGGAGGAAGGGTTTGTAGATATCGAGGTCTGTGAGATACTGCTCCGACCCTATAAGACCGTGCCCGCCCGCCTTCGTCCCGTGGACAGGATGGTGGCCCATACGGGGTATCTCATTTTCGCTCGTCCGGTGGCACTGGTTGAGCCCTAACATACCATATCCACTCTTTGAAGAAGGAACCATGTTCAGACCCAGAAGGCCGCCTTGGCTCATCCTGAAGGCCAGGAAACTCTTGCAGGAGGGCAGATTCGCCGAGGCAGGGAGGCCGAGGAACTGGAGAAAGGGTTGGAAGCCTTGATAGGGCCGCCACCTCCTAGGCTTCGGCGGAAGCCTAGGCCCTTTGGGGAGCCAGGGTTCACCCTCCCCAGAGCCGATCATCGTCCGCGAGGAACTCCCGGAGAAGTGCCCCCATTGCTTGGCTCCCCTCAAGGATGAGGAGGTAGATTGAGTCGGTCCTCATACGGCGGAGTGCCCTTACTATGGGGGTGCGGTGAGGTTGACCCTTGGGAGGGTGTAGATGGCTGAATTCAAGCGGGTGATGGGTCTAGGGGGCGCTACACTTTTGGGCATCGGGGCGTTGGTGGGCGCTGGCATTTTCGTCCTCTCCGGACGAGCGATCGCCATCGTTGGGCCGGCGGCTATTTTGGCCTATCTGGTCATGGCGGTGGTGAGTCTGCTCACCGCTTTTTGCTACTGTGAACTATCGGCGGCCATCCCCAAGGCTGGCGGGGGCTACACCTTTGCCCAGATGGCCAGCCCTGGCCTCTATGGCTTCGCCACCGGTTGGCTCCTCTGGATCGGGGGCGTTGCAGCCTGTGCTACCTTCGCCTTGGCCTTCTCCGACGCCCTCACTTCTTTCTTTCCTGTCCCTTGGTATCCTGCCTTGGCTATCCCGGTCGTGGTCCTCTTCTCGCTGATCAATTATCGGGGGATAAAAGGGACGAGCAGAGCACAGAACCTTATGACCTTATCACTTTTGGGCTTGCTCATCTTGGTGATTCTGGCCTCCATCCCGCGAATCAAGTTGAACCATTACACCCCCTTCCTATCCCAAGGACGCCCCCTCGATTTTCTATATGTGATGGGGTTTATCTATCTTTGCTATGTGGGCTTTGAACTCATCAGCCCCGCTTCGGAGGAGATCGTTGAGCCTGAGCGAACCGTTCCCCAAGCCATTATGATCACTTTGGCTGTCGGCACCTTCTTCTTCTTGGCTGTCGTGGTGGCCATGGTAGGGGTGGCTGGACATCAAGGGATCAAAGCCATGATGGGTGAAGAGGCCACGGCCAGTGGCCTGGCTCTGGTGGAAGTAGCCAGGCTCTCTCTTTTGGGACGCTATGGCGCCTTGGTGGTGGCGGTGGCCTTTATAGCCTCTACCCTTTCCTCTTTGAACGCCTATATTCTGGCTGCCTCTCACGTCTTCCATGCCTTGGGGCGAGATGCCAACTTTCCCCGCCTCTTCGGCCTCTTGGATGAGAGAAAGGGAACTCCCGTCTCGGGCATCTTCATCACTATGATGGTAACGATCGCCCTGGTCTTGCTGAACAGCATCGAGATGGTGGCCGGCATCGCCGACTTTTCCTATCTCGTGGGGCTAGCCATGGTGAACGCCAGCGTGATACTTTTGCGACGTAAGGAGCCGGATTTGAGGCGCCCCTATAAGGTTCCCGGCTACCCTTGGGTGGCCATCCTGGCGGTGATCACTTCCGCTGGAGTGGCCCCTTTCCTCTCTCTCGATTCAATCCTCTATGGGGTCGGTGCTTCCTTGGTTGGGGTGGGTGTTTACATATTGAGGCGGAAGGGCATCTTATCCTCTCGGCGTCTCAAGCGACTGGAGAGGAGGAGTGAAGAACTAATCGACGATTTGAGGAGGCGAAGGTGAACGAGGAAGAGAGGGCTCTGGCCTATGTAAGGGAGCGGAGTGAGAGGTTGGCGGAAAAACTTCGGGATTCCCAATTTATCTGTCCCCTCTGTCGGGGAGAGGCTAACCTGGTGGGTTTGCGGGAGCAGAGGCTCTATGAGATGCGGATGGATCTGCCCGGCGAGGTGGAGCCCATCTCTCCTCTGCGGGTGGTCTTCCAATGCTACCGGTGTGGATTCGTCTTTGAGTTCGACGAGGATTTCTTTGAGCCTGAGCGCGTGGGAGAGTTGGGTAGGAGGTTGACCAGGGTCTCCCGGCAGGAATATCGGGTGCTGCTCTCTTTGGCCCACCGGTCTTCGCTTGAGACCCTGTTAACCCTGGCCAAGGTTTTGGCTAAGGCGAAGGGAGGGGAGGTTTTAGCCCTCCATGTGGTGCCCAAGTTCTTGTCCCAAGATTCACTATTGGAAGAAGCGGCAGCCTATGATAGTGAGGAGGTGCCGGTGCGCCCGATAACTCGTTTGGGGCGCGATATAGGGCCTGCCATCATCGGGGCGGCGGCAGAGAGGAGGGCGGACCTCTTGATGCTCGGCTGGCGGGGCTATACCCGTTCTCGAGGGGTCCTTTTGGGTCGCGTCTTGGATAGGGTGGTTGAGGAGACGCCGTGTGATGTGGCCGTGGTCCGGGATCGTGGTCTATCTCAGGTGGAGCGCATCCTCGTTCCCACCGCTGGAGGACCCAACGCTGTCCTAGCAGCCGAGATAGCCATCGCCCTAGCCGAAGAGTACGGAGGGAAGGTTACGGCCCTTTATATATGCCGATCTGGGACAGAAGCAGAAGTAGAACGTGGGAAGAGGGTGATCGACCGAACCTTGGCTGGCTTAGAATCGGATTGGCCTTTGGAACCCAGAGTTATAGCCGCTCCTGATGTTGTCCAGGGGGTGTTGACTGAGGCTGAGGAACACGACCTGGTGGTCTTGGGAGCAACTCGTGAAGGACTCTTCCAACAACTCATGGTGGGCAACGTTCCGGAGACGATAGCCAGACGGTGCTCTAAGACGGTCATCGTAGTGAAACGCCACGCTGGGCCTATAAGGTCATGGTTGCGTCGCCTCTGGGGGAGGAATAGAAGGTAGGACTCCCGAGGTAATCGTCTACATGATTATGGCGTTGGTTTAAGCCTCCGTGGAGCGGTCGCTAGTTGCTCTTGGATCAATTCATCAAATGGGGCTGGCAGTTAGAGATCCTGGCCTTGCCAAAAGGCGTGTTCTCCGCGCATGAAGCGATCTCCACTGCATCTGATAACCTTGCCCCCTACGCTACATCGATGACGTTGCCAGCCGGTCTCGGTGAGGGTGATCGCCATACCCATCACGGAGGTGAAGTCAAGGAGTCCTTGAGGTTAGAGATAGGGAAATCAGCCTACACCATCGAGGGGCAGAAGAAGGGCGGATCTTCATCCACCCTTCTTTAAGTTGGTAGCCTGAATTGGCCTCTTTCGCCTTGTCTTTTTGATGTGAGTATGTTCTTGTCAAGTGGTGTAAATTGCGGGGGCGCCTCCGTGAGGGCGGGTTAAGAGTTCGCGCCGCCGATAGAGGTCAAGAGCGATTATGCGCTGGGGTTTACGACGCGACCCACAAACAGGAGGGCACCGGTCTCTATATCGCGAATCACAAAGACAAAGGGGCGATCGACTGTTACCTCAATGGGGGGTGATGGGGCAGCCGTCAGTGCGACAACCACCGCAGTGGCCGCTGCCGCTTCCGTACCAGCTTCGTCCACCGATACAAACGCCTTGTGGAAAACGTCATCAATGAAAAGGTTGCGGGTGCCGTCCATCCCTGAGAAGTCCGCAGCGGTGAAGGCAGCCGGCATGCCTATCGCAGCGAGCGCCTTCTTCAGCCTGAAACTCGATTCGTAGGTGAACTTGGGCATGGTCAGGTGGACCCCCTGGGGATTGATATCCTTCGCGATGGAAGCAACCTGCTGGGCATCCAGCGCTCTGACGAATTCCTCAAATCGGCCATCCTCGGGAAGCAAGATGACCATGGAGAGTTCCCCGCCGTCGTAGGGGAGTTCGACCGCCTGATACCCTTCGCCCTCGGCATAACCGAAGTACTCTGTCTGCTCCATCATGGGCACAGTGACCTGGCCGCCATCGAGCAGACTGAAGGGGCCATCATGGGTCAGTTCCTCATCAAAGGGGTGGCTCCATGCTGCATTGAAGTAGATGGCGTTGGTGAGGACAAGCACCGTTTCTGGGGTGATGGAGTTCGGAGGAAGGAGATCTTCGATCTTGCCCTCTGTCTCTTCGCTGACCCAGTCGTTGATGGTGCCCCGGGACTCTTCTGGTGCCTTCACGAAATCGAGCAGCCTCAGCCCGGCACCGTAGTTTTCGGCCAGGGTGTCGAGAAATGCGGGCAGGAACGAATAGCCGGTCTGGCCCCAGATGGAATTGACGATGTTCAGCCTGAAGCCCCCTCCGTCTTGGCCTTCGGCCCCTTCACCGCGACTGGCGAGTGCTAGATCCAGGGCGTTGAAAGCGGGATGCAGTTGGTCTTGGGGAAGGGTGTGGTGTAGAGTATCCGCCATCTGCTGTTCGGTCTCACCGCGGGCCCCAGCATAAGTCATCGCCAACGCTAGAGAGATGCTGTACGGCGAGTAGAAGAGGTTACCGTCCCCCTCTCCAATGGCCTGGTAGAGGTCGAAAGCAAACGCACTGTTTCCGGCGACCAGTTCCGCCAAATCAGTTTCTGCCACATCTGGTGAAGTGACGCGCTGCTTTTCCGAGCGCACGATCTCCCCCAATGGCAGATGATCACCTGGGACGCCGATCCAAATGCTACAACCCGCTAGGCCTAGCAGTGCGATCACCATTAGTATACTAAGTAGTTTGGTCTTCATGAAAGCCTCCCGGATAAGATATATTCGGGACGGTGCCCTGAACCCGCTCACAAGGGCTGCCGCATTGGCCCATTTGTAAATGCTCATTTCGCCACTCCATAGACGCCAACCGGGGGGCAAAGGTTCCCCCTAGATGGCTGCTACGACCGATAAGAAGATAGGGACGGACCTGAGCCGCCCCTATCTGTATGTTCTCAGTGAGCGTTGGGTCTATGCTTTGCCTTGCCCCTCTTGCTTCTTGAGTTCTTCCTCCCTCAAGTAACGGCGAAGGACCTTCCCTACCATGGTCTTGGGAAGTTCGTCTCGGAACTCCACAGCGGTGGGTATCTTGAACTTAGCCAGTTTGTCCCGGCAGAAGTCGATGATCTCCTCCTCGGTGGCCGTCTCTCCAGGCTTGAGGACGATCCAGGCTTTCACCGTCTCGCCCCGGCGAGGGTCGGGGATGCCAGCCACGGCCGCCTCTTGCACTTTGGGGTGCTCGAAGAGGACCTCGTCCACATCTCGCGGATAGACATTGTAGCCTGAGCAGAGGATCATGTCCTTCTTGCGGTCCACGATGTAGAAGTAGCCATCTTCGTCCATCTTGGCGATGTCACCGGTGAGGAGCCACCCCCCTTCGCGCATCACCAAGGCCGTCTCTTCGGGCATATTCCAGTACCCTTCCATGACGATGGGGCCCCTAAGGGCTAGTTCTCCTATCTCTCCCACGGGGAGATCCTTGGTGCCGGTCTCCAGGTCTACGATCTTGGCCTCGATATCGGGAAGGGGCAGGCCGATGCTTCCGGGCACAACCCGGCCATAGACCGGGTTGCAGTGGCTGGCCGTGGGAGCCTCACTCAACCCATACCCTTCCACCAACTTGCCCCCGGTGAGTTCCTCGAACCTCCTCTTTACCTCTAAGGGCAGGGGCGCTGACCCGGAGATGCAAGCCTTGATGGATTTCACATCGTACTTGGCGATGTCAGGGTGGTTGCAGAGGGCTAGATACATGGTGGGCACACCCATGTAGAGGGTGACCTTGTACTTGTCGATGGATTTGAGGACCTCGTCTAGATCTCGGGGGTTGGGGATCATGATCATGGAAGCGCCCATGGCCACGGCGCTGCACATAGTAGCCACCAGGCCATAGACGTGGAAGAGCGGTATGGCCGCCAAATGGACCTCCTTGCCCTCTTCCATATCAGGCAGGAAAGCGCAGATCTCCAGGGCATTGGCTACCAGGTTACGGTGAGTGGCCACCGCCCCCTTGGGGACTCCGGTGGTACCCCCCGTATATTGGAAGATGGCTCGGTCGTTTGGGCTGACCTCGACCTCCGGCCGCTGCTCCGGAGTGTACCGGGCTAAGAGGTCCTGCAACCAGAGGTCGCCCTCATCCAGGGTGACACGATGTCCATCCTTCGCCTCTTTTAAGAGGGTGAATAGAATCTTGATCAGGGGGGAGAAATACTCCTTGATGTTGGTGACGATGACGTTCTTGAGTTTGGTCTGGGCGCGGATCGCTTTCACTACAGGATACATCTTGCTCAGGACGATGATCGTCTCCGCACCACAATCGTTGAGTTGATGGGCCACTTCTCGGGGCGCATAGAGAGGGTTGATGGCTACCGAGATGCCCCCGGCCTTGAGGATGGAATAGAAGCCCATCATGTATTGAGGGCAATTGGGGAGGTAGAGAGCCACTCGGTTGCCCTTTCTGACGCCTAAGTCGTAGAGGGCCGCCGCCAGGCGATCGGTGAGTTCGTTCAGTTGCTTGTAGGTTAGTTTTCCGCCCTGGATCACCGTGGCCACATTGTCGGGATACTTCCGCGCCGACTCCTCTAGAAAGTAGTGAAGTGGTACGTCAGGGTAGTCGATAGTATGGGGGACACCAGCGTCGTAATGTTTCAACCAAGGCTTCTCCATCTTTGCCTCCTTGTAAAGAGTGGCTGGAGGAAACGATTCCTCCGTACGTTGACCTTTTCGCATTATAGAGCATAATCACCACCCCGTCAATAGGTTTGACATCAAGGAGGTTCAAGGTTAGAATGATATATAGAGATTTGGAGGGAAGTATGGCACAGTCTCACGCTTTTGTTCGCCTGGCCGAAGAGACGATTAGAAGGTATATCCAGGAGGGGCGGGTTGTCTCCCCTCCCGAGGAGGTGACGCCGGAGATGCGGGAGCGGGCTGGGGTCTTCGTTTCCCTCCATAAGAGGGGGCAACTTCGGGGCTGCATAGGCACCATCGAGCCTATGGAGGAGAACGTGGCCCAGGAGATCATTCGCAACGCCATAGCCGCAGCCACTCGGGATCCCCGATTCCCCCCCGTGAGGCCGGAGGAACTCGATGACCTCGATATCTCAGTGGATGTCCTAACTACCCCTGAGCCGGTAGCGGGGATGGAGGATTTGGATCCCAAGCGGTATGGCGTCATCGTGGAGAGCGGCTGGAGGCGCGGGCTCCTCCTCCCCGATCTAGAGGGGGTCGATACGGTAGAGTATCAGGTGGAGATCTGCCGGCGGAAGGCGGGCATCGGGCCCCATGAGCCGGTGCAACTCTACCGCTTCCAGGTGATAAGATATAAGTGACCCCTGCCCTTTTCCGAATCTGAGTCGGCGGCCTCGATTAGCCGCCGTTTTTTTCAAATGAGATGAGCGGATGCAATTCCAATCCACAAAGTTGGCACTTTTTGGCAGTTTTTGGTCTGGTATTGGCACTCCTTTTGTGGTTCAATAGAAGCACAAAGGAACCGTCTTTAATGAGAGGAGGTAAAAAGGAAGATGAAATTGGACAAGTGCCTTCTGCTGAGTTGGAAAAGGGTTCTAATGATAGCCTGTGCCTGGATATTGTCAGTGTTACTACACAATCTGATTTACGGTCTATTCTATGACTATTACAGCCGTACGGGAGGCGATGAGCCGGTATTCTTCGTCCTTGCCATCTTTGTCATCCCTCTCTATTTCATAATCTCCCTTGTGTACACCGCGATTAGGCTGGTGAGCAGCAGGACCAGTTGAAATAGCATGTAGGGCAGGCAGGATGCCAACGCACGCAGACCTCGCCACCCCCCGGGCGCTCAAAATCCTTTAATGAGAACTCTATCTAGACCTAACCGGGATACCCTTTACTTTAATCTTACCCACCATCCGCGCCTGATTATTAGCAAACTGAACCACCTCGCCATTAAATAATTCCAAAACCTGATCTTCTTTTGCTCCCATCTCTTGGGCCAGAAAAGAGTAAGCCCTGATATGCCGAGGATCACCGCCAATGGGAATAAAATATTTGGGCTTGACTAGGGCAAAAAGGAGGCGAATATCGCCTGCTGATCCATGGCCCGAAACGTGGAGATTTTCCTGGATTTCATA
>DFBK01000052.1:0-6037 GCA_002366595.1 Anaerolineales bacterium UBA3082
ATTTCCAGATCACCGCTCTGCTCCTCTACGCCACGCCCCATCTCTATATGTGGGTGGAGAAGGGTGTTGATGTGGACCTGGAGCGGCTTAAGGAAGCGGCGGATATCTTCGAGGAGAAGACCTATCCCACGGATCGCGAGTTCTTCGGCAGCGAGTGGACGCCCGGAGTGGATAGCGACCTCCACTTGAATATCCTCCACGCTCGGGGACTAGGAGACTCGGTGGCCGGCTACTACTCCAGCGCCGATGAGTACTCGCGTATAGTGCACGAGTTCTCAAACGAGAGGGAGATGTTCTATATCAACGCTGATAATGTAACCATAGGCAACGACTTCTATAACGGCGTCCTGGCCCATGAGTTTCAGCATATGATCCACTGGCACAACGACAGGAACGAAGATACCTGGCTTAATGAAGGGTTCTCTGAGTTGGCAGCCTATCTAAACGGTTATGGGACCGGCGGCGCGGAGATAGCCTATGCCATGCGGCCGGATACGCAACTGAACTCCTGGCCAGATGAGCCCGGCGAGGCGGGCCCCAACTATGGCGGTGCTTACCTCTTCACTTCCTATTTCCTAGATCGCTTTGGCGAGGAGGCGACGCGGGCCCTGGTGGCTCACCCGGCTAACGGCATCGCCAGCGTGGACGCCGTTCTTTTAGAATGGGGGTATAGTTTCGATGAACTCTTCGCCGATTGGGTAGTGGCCAACTATCTTGACGACCCTTCTTTGGAAGATGGGCGGTATGGCTATCGGGAGTTGCATATGGGGGTGGGCGACGTTTACTCTTTGCGCCGTTATCCGGTGGAGCAGCAGGAGACGGTCCACCAGTATGCGGCCGATTATATCGCCTTCCAGCCCCAACGGGATCTGAAGATCGATTTTCAAGGGGCCACCTGGGTGAAGGTGATGGATAACGAGCCTCATAGCGGTCGTTATCAGTGGTGGTCTAACCGGAGCGACGAGAGCGATATGACCCTTACCCGCGCCTTCGACCTCAGCGGGGCGGAAAGCGCCACCCTCGGGTTTTGGGCTTGGTATGACATCGAGGAGAACTGGGATTACGCCTATGTGGAGGTCTCGACCGATGGCGGCCAGACCTGGGAGATCCTACAGGCCCCTTCCACCACCGATTATAACCCCAACGGCAACAGTTTCGGTTGGGCCTACACGGGGATGAGCGGCGGAGGGGAGGAGCCTCGGTGGATTTGGGAGGAGGTCGATCTGAGCGACTACGTGGGAGGGGAGGTATTGATCCGCTTCGAATATATCACCGACGACGCCGTTAACCACCCCGGCTTCGCCGTGGACGACATCACGATCCCCGAGTTGGGCTACGAGTACGATGCGGAGCCTGCCTTGGAAGGTCATCGGGAGGGTGAGGATGGCTGGGAGGCGGAGGGGTTCATCCGCATGGAGAACGTCCTCCCCCAGAGGTGGATGGTGGAGGTGATAGAGTTCGCGGGATGGGAGACGAGGGTGCACAAGATAGAACTGGACGAGGAGGGGAAGGGGGAGTATCTCATAGATGCGGATGAGGTGGATCAGGTGGTCTTAGTGGTCTCCGCCCTGGCTCCCACCACCACCGAGGTGGGGACGTATAGGTATGAGGTGAGGGAGGTGGAGTGAGGGAAGGTAGGGGCGACAGAGTGAGGAGGGAGCGATAAGCTCCCTCTTGTGTTGTCAAGGATGGACCCCAGGAGTCAGCCCTAGGCAGTTTGTATATTATGAATTGCGCAAGATTCTCAGATAACATATGATGATTAGCCGTGAGATTGTATCAATTGACTTGCACTTCTGGACAACCTGTGGTATAATTATTGTAATTCTAAAGGCCGGAGGTAGGAAATGTTGAACGATGAGAGCATTAGGCTCCTACGAGAGATCCGGGATCTATTGGTGCCCGTAAGCGATGCCTTTCAGGGGGAGTATGAGGAGAGGCTGCGAATCTTGGGCCTCATAGAGGAGGTTGTCAATACCGGTGCGCGCAAAAGGGTATATCGCCTCATGAATGGTCTTCGGACGCAGGCGGAGATTGCCAAGAAAGCAGGGGTTAGCCCCGCGATGGTGAGCCGCTTGGTTCCTCTACTATTGGAAGCAGAGTTGATTGACATCGTGCGGGATGGCGCGGTAGAGAAACCCCGTGGACTGTACCATCTTGAGACAGGGCGGCCAATACGGAGGAGGGAACGTGGCGAGTGAGAAAGACCAGAGGGTGAAATTTGAGCGGGAAACCGTAGGGTTACTCAGGGAGATGTTAGCCTGGATTAAGCTGGAGGCGCGACCGCGGGTGGCGGCGCGCCTAGCGGACATTCTGGATTCTACGGAGAAAAAGCTGGTCTATGAATACTCTGACGGTACAACGGGAGTGAGAGAGATTAGTGAGATGACCGGGGTAGATAAGAATACTATTTCAACATGGTGGGGCGAATGGGATGGTTTGGGTATCATGGAGCGAGCACGAACCTGGAAAGGCAGACGGCAGAGGCTGGTGTCACTAGGAGATGTGGGAATCGAGGTGCCCGAGCTGCTGAAAAAGGAGGAATAAATGGCTGAGCAGTTGTGTCTGTTCGCGAACATAGAGAGGGCTGAGGAGTTCGTAAGGACTGTCAACGAGCTTAAAGAACTCGCTGAGGAAACCCGTAGCTATCTGCGCATACTGTGCGCTCCATTGTATAACAAGGCCCTATCCAAGGTGCTGCCATCACAGGAGGAACGGGCGGTCTATGTTGCCAGTCGTGAAGGTTCTTCGTCTAGAGATGTAGCGAAAGCCACAGGCGTGGGGTATAAGAAGGTGCAAAAGTGGTGGAGGGTATGGAAAGAACTTGGTATTGGCAAGTCAATCCCAGCGAAGGGAAAAAGTGAAGGCTTTAAGGCTCGATACAGCCTGTTAGAGCTAGCCCTTGCGGTGCTGGAAGGAGAAGTGGGAGTGGATTAGTCCCCAATTGCTAAGGGAGGGTATATGGTTAATAGGCATCTGAGAGAGGCAGTCCGAGAGGCTCTAAAAGAGAGAGGTAGGGGTTTTTCGGATCGAACCATGCAGTATGACGTTGTTGAAATAATGGAAGATTGTTCCTGGGCAACCAGGAATCAGGCATGGCTGGTTTACGCCAAGGAGCTAGGTATTGACATAAGAAAATACGAAGACAACAAAGAGGAGCTAAAGGAGGTTAATGAAATACTCAAGATGCGGACTGCTTCCGCACCGGCCATTCAACAAGTGGCACGGCCTCGGCGTAAGCGTACCGTTGCCAAGGTGAGCGAACCTTCGCCCAGAGAGAGCTTTGACTTCGTCTCCGACCCTAAGATTAGGGCCATATCCCAAAGGGATTACAAGGAGCTGGGAAAGGTGCGTAGTGCGAAGGCGTGCAAGAGCACTATCATACTTTCGGGGGGCTTGTTAGAGGCGTGGCTTTCAGATGCCTTGAGCAGACGGCCTGACGAGGCGAAAGCCTCCTACAAGAAGTTATACCCTGAAAAGAAGCGAGTGAATTGGACACTAGAGTGTCTAATCGGCATTGCCGAAGATTTGGAAATCATTACACCGGGGGCAACGCAACTGAGTCAAACTCTGCGGGAATATCGAAACCTGGTCCACCCTGAGAAGGAAATCAAGAGCGGTTACAAAGTGGAAAAGGAGGAAGCCGAGATCGCGTTTAATATGGTGCAGATTGTGATGCGAGATCTAAAGAACCCCTAGACTTTGCTAAACATCGCAAGAAGGTTACGCGATAAGGTTGTATCCTAAGGCCCCCGGCTATGCAGATGGCTTGCCGCTGGTCTCGGATTTTAAATCCGAGACCAGCAGGGAAATCTATATCGGAGTGGCGATGAGATCGTATTCCAGGGCCCCGGTGATGCGGACGGGGGCGAACTTATTTAGGGGCAACTCGCCCTCGATGAGCACCATCCCGTCCACCTCCGGGGCGTCGCGATATGACCGCCCTATACTTATCCCCTCCCCCACTCCCTCGACTAA
Source organism: Anaerolineales bacterium UBA3082 (assembly GCA_002366595.1). GTDB lineage: Bacteria > Chloroflexota > Anaerolineae > UBA7937 > UBA7937 > UBA7937. Next base: position 3,979 of record DFBK01000052.1, read on the forward strand.
AACCTCTAGGCTTCGACCGATGAAAGTCAGGTTCTTCTCCTTGGATATCTTCTGCTGTAACTCCATAGCCCGCAACCGCCGTTCCTCTTTTACCTCCTGGGGGAGTTGGCCGGGAAGTTCCGAGGCCTCGGTTTCCTCTTCTTGCGAATAGGTGAAGACCCCCACGCGGTCGAACTTCATCTCCTCTAGGAAGGCGAGGAGGGCCGCGAACTCCTCCTCCGTCTCCTTGGGGTAGCCAACGATGAAGGTGGTGCGGATGGCGATCTCCGGCATAGCCCGCCGAAGGTCGGCTATCAGAGCCCGCACTTTCTTCATATTGTGGGGGCGCTTCATCCGCTTGAGGACGCCAGGGTGGGCGTGTTGGAGGGGGAGGTCTATATAGTGGCAGACCTGGGGATGGGCGGCCATCACCTTAATCAGGCGGAGGGAGAGGTGGCCGGGGTAGGTGTACATGATGCGCAGCCATTTGAGTTCCGGGACGGAGGCTAAGATGGCCTCGATGAGGGGCGGGAGGCTGTCCTTTACCCCTCGGTCGCTCCCGTAGGCGGTAGTGTCCTGGGCGATGAGGATCAGTTCCTTCACCCCCTGGCTTACCAGTTGGAGAGTCTCTTGGAGGATGGCATCTTTGGGCTTGCTCATATAGGGACCTTTAATCTGGGGTATAGAGCAGAAGGCGCAGGGGGCGGAGCAGCCGTCGGCGATCTTTATGTAAGCGGTGGTGGAATGGGCGCGGCGGGCCACGGGGTGGGAGGCCACATAACGGGTAGGCGAGGGGGGCAACTGGAGAGCGGGGATTCGGTCCTTTCTAGTGGATAGAGCCTCTATCAGGCTGACGATCTCCGGCCACCGCTGGGTGCTGATTATAGCATCGATGCCTGGCACTTCTTGGAGTAGGCCCTTACCGTACCGCTGCGAGAGGCAACCGGCGGCGATGAGGTATTGGGAGGGCTGCTTTTCTTGGGCGAAGACCTGGAGAGCGGTTAGCGATTCTGCCTTCGCCAGGTCGATGAAGCCACAGGTGTTAACGATGAGGAGGTCAGCCTGGGAGGCCTGGTCCGTAGCCTCATAGCCAGCCTGGCGGAGGAGTTCGCTCATCCCCTCCGAATCGACGGCGTTCTTGGGACAGCCGAGGGTCAAGAGATAGAAGCGCATCTGGTTACCCTGTGGATGGCCAGACAAGGAGGGATCACTCCGTGGGGGTAGGTGAGGGGGAGAACGTAGCCGTGATGGTAGGAGTAGCCGTGATGGTAGGAGTGGCGGTGATGGTGGGAGTGGCGGTCATGGTTGGCGTCCCAGTGGGGGTCAGGGGAGGGCCGATGGCGGGCGTGGGGGTGAGAAACTCTTCTGCCCTCCACCCCACATCCACCACCTCACCTTCCTCTCCCAGAGGGGGCATCTCCTGGCCGTTGAGGACGGCCCGCACCCCAGCGGCATCCCCCACATGTAAGGCTATCATCTCGCTTGCGGACCAGGTTTGGGTCTCCCCGGCATCGAGAAGCCCTCGGAAGACCTCCTCTCCGTCAACGATGACCTCCAGCCAGGTCCTGGTGAGGATTTCGATCTCCAGTCGTAGCCCGGTGATGACTACCTCGGTAGGGGTAAAAGTGGGGCTAGGGCTGGGCGGTGGGGTGCTGGTGGCTGTCGCCTCTGGGGTAGGGGAAGAGGCTTCCACAGTCGACGTGGCCAGGAGGGGGGTGAGGATGGGGGCCAGGTATTGGCGGTAGCCCCAGAAACCGAGAAGCCCCACAGCCACGAATATCACCAAGATGACGATGAGATCGGGCGAGAGGAAGGGAGGGGAGGCTAAGGCTTGGGAGGCTGGGGGGATGGGGGTGGGGGTTACCTCTTCTTCGCCGAAGAGGCGCATCACCTCGCTTATATCTAACCCCAGGTAACGAGCGTAGTTCTTCAAGAGTCCCTTAGTATAGATGCGGTCGGGGAGGACGCCGTAATCTTCCTCCTCCAGGGCCTTGATGACCCTCTCGCGGATCTTGATCTCCTCTTCGACTTCTGCTGGGGAGACCCCCTTCTGCTCCCTGGCTTCCCGGAGCATCTCGCC
>DFBK01000052.1:6078-11362 GCA_002366595.1 Anaerolineales bacterium UBA3082
GGCCAAATATAAACTCTCCCTTCTCAAAAGTCAAGCCACATCCTTTGGTTTGACTAGATTTGATGTTGTGCTATAATATGCGCTGAATAAGGACTAGGTATGAGTATACGGAGTTACAAAGCAAAGGGTCAAGGGTCCAACCCTTGGTTTGGGATATTCTTCGGTAGCCTTTTCACCATCTTCATCATAGGGGGGATCTTCTGCGGCTACCTTTTCTATTCCTCGGTGCGGGAGGTGGTGGCTCATGCTGGGCTTCAGACCTTCGTCAATGTGCCCATATTCCGGCCGCGGGAAAGCGATCTGCCGGTCCCCGATTGGAGCCAGAAAGAGAGGGTGAACATCCTCCTCTTGGGGGTGGATCAGCGGCCCCAAGAGGTAGGCCCCTGCCGCACCGATACCATGATATTGGTGACCGTGGACCCAGCCACCAATACCGCAGGGATGCTCTCTATCCCCCGGGATCTATATGTGGAGGTACCGGGATACGGCCTGAACCGGATCAACGTGGCCCACTTCATAGGGGATCGGGATAATTACCCGGGAGGAGGGCCGGCTTTGGCCAAGAAGACGGTTCAGTACAACCTAGGTGTGCCCATCCATTATTACATTCGGATCAACTTCCAAGGGTTCCGAGATATTATAGACGCCTTGGGGGGTATAACCGTTGAGGTGGAAAGGGAGATATGGGACGATAAGTACCCGGACGAGAACTACGGCTACACGACCATCTACATACCAGCCGGGGTTCAGCAGATGGATGGGGAGACGGCTTTGCGATATGCCCGAACCCGACATAACGGTAGTGACTTCGTGCGGTTGCGACGCCAGCAAAAGGTGCTCTTCGCCATCAGGGAGAAGGCGCTCAGTTTGGACCTTATCCCTCGACTTCCTGACCTCTTGAGAACTATGGGCTACACAGTCGATACCGATCTTGACCCCCAGGAGGTGCTGGCTTTGGCTCAGATAGCCCGCCAGATCGAGAAGGAGGATATCAGGTCCGCGGTGATCGATGAGACGATGGCCGTTTCTGTCATCCTACCTGATACCGGCGCTAACGTCCTCTACCCTCTCCGGGACAAGATAGCCGAGGTGGTGGAGGAGATATTCTCCTCACCAGCGGAAGGCGAGGAATGAGATGACCTTCGACCGTTATGAGGCCCTCAGAGGTTGGGCTGAAAAGAGCGTTTTGTCCTCGGGTGAGATACTGGAGATCTCCATCGCTCTGGGCAGTTGTAGTCTGGCGGTGGGAGCTGGTGAGGTCTTTCGAGCCGTGGATGAGACGCTACGGCGGGAGGGGCTTCAGGCCCGGCTCCGCAAGACCGGCTGTCCTGGCCTTTGCGGCGACGAGGTGCTGGTGAGCATCGCCAAACCTGGCTATCCCCCTATCACCTATCAAAAAATGACCCCCCTTTCTGTTCAGGAATTGGTGGTCGATTTCCTGAAAGGCGATGACCCCCGCTCCGATCTGGCTTTAGCGGCCGAGGAGTCCCTAGAGGGCATCCCTTCCTGGAAGGATATGCCCTTCTGGGCGAAGCAAGAGCGACAGGTCTTAGCCCACTGCGGCCAGATCGATCCTGGCTCCATCGAGGAGTATATCGTCAGAGATGGCTATGGGGGGCTGGCCAAAGCCTTAGAGTTGACCCCTGGGGAGGTGATCGCCGAGGTTACAAAGTCGGGGTTGCGAGGCCGGGGAGGAGCAGGTTTCCCCACGGGGAGGAAATGGGAGTTCTGTTGCGCCGCGCCGGGCGAGGTGAAATACCTCATCTGCAACGCCGATGAATCGGAGCCCGGGACCTTCAAAGATAGACTGATCATGGAGGGGGATCCCCATCGGTTGGTCGAAGGGGTGGCCATCGCCGCCTACGCCATAGGTGCTCAGGAGGCTTATATCTACGTCCGGGGTGAATACCCTCTAGCAGCGGAGAGGCTGGAAGGGGCTATCCAGCAGGCTCAAGAGGCTGGGCTCTTGGGGGAGAGGGTTCTTGGCTCGGAGTTCTCCTTAGAGGTTAAAGTTCACCGGGGGGCCGGGGCTTATATCTGTGGCGAGGAGACGGCTCTCATCGAGTCCCTGGAGGGGAAGAGGGGTGTCCCTCGCATGAGACCTCCTTACCCTCCTTCCTATGGCCTTTGGGGCAAACCCACTGCGGTGAATAATGTGGAGACCTTAGCCACTCTCCCCGACATAGTCCGGAAAGGGGCCGACTGGTACAGGAGGTGGGGCACGGAGAGGTCACCGGGAACCAAGGTCTATACCCTCTTGGGAGATATTCATCGTCCCCTAGCCTTCGAGGCCCCCTTGGGGCTGACCCTGAAGGAAGCGATAGAGGTTTACGGAGGTGGGGTCGAGAACGGCTTTCGATTGGCCCAAACTGGGGGGAGTGCCGGGACGGTGGTGCCTGAGAGTAAGATAGATGTCCCCTTAGATTACGATTCCCTGGCGCGATCCGGCGTCTCCTTGGGCTCCGGAGCCCTTTTGATAGCCGATGAGAGTCGGGATATAGCCAGCTTCCTGGCCTCGGTTATCAATTTCTTCCGCGTCGAATCGTGCGGAAAATGTACCCCTTGTCGAGAGGGCACGCTCAGGGCTCAGGAGATCCTGGAGAGGCTGGCAACAGGTAGGGGTGAAGAGGGAGCGTTGGAGATGCTCACCGCCCTGGCCGAGGCGTTACGTTTGGCCTCCTTCTGTGGCTTGGGGACAGCTGCGGCTCTACCCTTGGATACCGCCTTGGAGCATTTCAAAGAGGAACTGGGGCGGAAGCGCAGGGTCATCGAGCATAGAGGGGTGGAGATCACCTCGGGAGAGGGTAAAGATGGGTTGGCATCTCCAGATGTGGAGCGGGTGGCGGAGATCATCGCCCAGCATGGAAAGGAGCCCGAGGCGTTGGTGGATACCCTGCGCGACCTGGACACCCGATGGGGATACCTGCCCCGGGAGGCTCTCCGGGTCGTGGCCCAGGCTTACCAGATGACTCCCAGCCAACTCTATGGGGTGGCTAGTTTCTACTCTCTCCTCTCTACCATTCCGCGAGGTGAGCACCTGATACGCTGCTGCGAGAGCGCGCCTTGCGAACTCTCGGGTAGCGGTGAGGTCTTAGAAGCGGTGAAGGAAGCGTTGGGCATCGATGTGGGCCAGACGACGGAGGATGGGAAGTTCACTTTGGAGGGTGTCAGTTGCTTGGGCCTCTGCGGGGTAGGGCCGGTCCTCACCATAGATGAAAAAGTGTATGGGCGGCTGACCCCGGAGGGGGCGAACGATATATTGAACGGGTATAGGTAGGCGTCTCTATGGGTGAGATCACTCTAAAGATAGACGGGAGGCTAGTAAAGGCGGAGGAGGGGATGACGCTCCTTCGGGCGGCGGAGAGTGCAGGCATCTATATCCCTGCCCTCTGCGCCGATGATGATCTGGAACCTTTTGGCGGCTGTCGCCTCTGCATCGTGGAGATAGAGGGGTGGGCAGGTCTCCCTGCGGCCTGCACCACTCAAGCGAGAGAGGGGATGATAGTGAGGACCGCCTCTCCCCTCATCGATAGGGTGCGCCGCACCCTGGTGGAACTCCTGATGGCCAACGGCCACGGTGATTGCCTCACCTGCCCGGCCAACCAGCGGTGCGAACTGCAGAAGGTAGCCGCCTATGTGAGGCCTCGAGAGGGCCGCTTCTTGGGGGTGGAGCGTGCCTACCCTTGGGATGATAGCAACCCCTTCTTCACTCTGGATATGAATAGGTGCATCCTCTGTGGCAAATGCGTGCGTACCTGCGATGAGATCCAATTTCTGCATGCCCTCGATCTCGCCTACCGAGGGTATGAGACGAAGGTTTCGCCCGATTTCGACCAGCCTTGGCTGGAATCGATATGCGAGAACTGCGGCCAGTGTGAAGCCAAATGCCCGGTAGGAGCCATATACGAACGGGCTAGGCTGGAGGGTGTCCCCTCGGCGGAAACACGAACCGTATGCGTCTATTGTGGTGTGGGGTGCGGGCTCTATCTTCTCACTAGGGGGGAGAGGGTGGTGGGTGTGCGGGGCGACCCAGAGAACCCGGTCAACAGGGGCCGTCTCTGTGTCAAGGGCCGCTTCGGCTACGATTTCATAAACCACCCGGAACGGTTGACGAAGCCCCTCATCAAGGAAAGTGGCCGGTTTGTGGAGTCGACCTGGGACGAGGCTTTGGATTTGGTGGCCAGGCGTCTCTCAGGGATCAAGAAGGAGCATGGGCCTGAGGCCATCGCCGTCCTGGCTTCAGCCAAGGCCACTAACGAGGAAAACTACCTGATCCAGAAGTTCGCCCGGGCGGTGATAGGGGGTAACAATATCGATCATTGTGCGCGCCTTTGACACGCCAGCACGGTGACCGGTCTGGTCACAGCCTTCGGAAGCGGAGCCATGACCAACTCCATAGGTGATCTGGTGGAGGCGGAGGCTTTTTTGGTCATCGGTTCCAACACCACGGAACAGCACCCTATCATTGGTCTGGAGTTGCGGGGGGCGGTGCGGCGGGGGGCCAGGCTCATCTTGGCTGACCCCCGAAGGATAGATCTTGCCCGGTACGCTATCCTCCACCTCCGACATCGGCCAGGGACGGATATCGCCCTCTTGAATGGCTTGGCCCATATCATATTGAAGGAGGGTCTGGAAGACAGAGTGTTTATCTCCCAGCGGACGGAGGGGTTCAATGCCTGGCGGGAGGTGGTGGAGAAGTACACCCCGGAGAGGGTGAGGGAAATCACGGGGGTGGAAGTCGAAGACCTTTATGCAGCGGCCCGCATCTACGCTACCTCAAAGCCAGCAGCGCTTCTTTACGCCATGGGGATCACCCAACACACTAGCGGCCACCAGAACGTTTTGGCTTGTGCCAATCTATCCCTGCTCACCGGGAATATAGGCCTCCCTGGCGGAGGGGTGAACCCCTTGCGGGGGCAGAACAACGTCCAAGGGGCCTGCGATGTGGGAGCCCTCTACAACTTCTTCCCCGGCTATCAGCGGGTGACGGACGAAGGGGCGCGTCGGAAGTTCGAGGAGGCTTGGGGGGTGAGGCTTTCCGGCCAGCCGGGGCTGACGGTGGTGGAGATGTTCAACGCGGCCTATGAGGGGAAGGTGCGGGGGATGTACATCATGGGGGAGAACGTAGTCCTCTCCGATCCCCATTCCCGCCATGTGCAGGAAGCGTTGGAGGCCTTGGATTTCTTGGTGGTGCAGGAGATCTTCCTCTCGGAGACGGCGCAGTTGGCTGATGTGGTGTTGCCCGCTGCCTCCTTCGCTGAGAAGGAGGGTACCTTCACCAACA